>CAJOPE010000026.1 GCA_905236815.1 uncultured Prevotella sp.
GGATTTCCACTTCATGTGGCATCTACAAGTACAGATGAAACCAAATAAAAGCATTTTAGAAAGTTCCTCCATAGTTAATCTTATGATATCCAATGGATTATCTCAAAATATGGAGGAACTTTTTTAAATTGAACGAAAAATACAGCGTGATGTATGCAACTATAGCTCGTGATGCTGATAAGTTGTTAAATCTCATTGAGATACATGTATTTTATCTCATATATTATTTGGCTATTTTCAATATATAATTCCGCCAACGAGTTAGGTTTGATAATAGTAAATGTGTCCTATTTATTACTCTTTTTATAGGTTTTCATTCTATAAATGGCTGTTTGGATAACGTTAAACAATTGTTTGATGTAATATAAACTCTTTTTTTTCTGTTCGATGGATACAACAAAAGTGTCCTTTTAAGAGGCTAGTGGATATTAAATTTTATAAAAAGCTGTTATATCTTTTACTGTCTTATTAAAAATATATAATACTCTTTCTTTTTTTAATACTTTTTAGATTGTCGAATTCTCTTGTTTGCCCCTTTTTCCGTACTTTTGCGGGTAAAATTGAAATTAATAAATAATTAGATAGATAAATATGGCAGAATCTATTGATATCCGTGAGTTAAATATCCGGATAGAACAACAAAGTCAATTTGTAACTAACCTTACCTCTGGTATGAACCGTGTAATCGTTGGTCAGAAGCATTTGATTGATGCATTACTTATCGGATTGCTTAGCGATGGACACATCCTTCTTGAAGGTGTGCCTGGTTTGGCAAAAACACTTGCAATTAAAACACTATCACAACTGATTGCATCCGACTATAGTCGAATTCAGTTTACTCCAGACTTGCTACCAGCTGATGTTATCGGTACACAGATATATTCACAGAAAGACGAAGCTTTCACTGTGAAAAAAGGTCCTATATTTGCTAACTTCGTTTTGGCAGATGAAATCAACCGTGCTCCAGCTAAAGTGCAGAGTGCTTTGCTCGAGGCTATGCAGGAGCACCAGGTAACAATTGGTGAGCAAACTTTCAAGCTCCCTAATCCTTTCCTAGTTATGGCTACTCAGAACCCTGTAGAGCAGGAGGGAACTTATGCTCTCCCAGAGGCTCAGGTTGACCGTTTCCTTTTGAAGGTGATTATCGACTATCCTACATTGGAGGAAGAGAAACTTATTATCAAGGAAAATATCGAGGGAACAATGCCTACAGTAACCCCAGTAGTTACAGCACAGGAGATTGTAGAGGCACGTAAGGTGGTTAATCAGGTTTATATTGACGAGAAGATTGCGCAGTATATTGCCGATATCGTTTTCGCTACACGCTATCCTGACCGTTATGGATTGGCAGAGCTCAAAGATATGATTACATTTGGTGGTAGTCCTCGTGCTAGTATCTCTCTTGCAAAGGCAGCACGTTCTTATGCTTTTATTAAGCACAGAGGATATGTGGTTCCTGAGGATGTGAGAGCTGTTGCTCATGATGTATTGCGTCATCGTATCGGATTGAGTTACGAGGCTGAAGCAAGCAACATTTCAAGCGAGGATATTGTTTCAAAGATCATTAATAAGGTAGAGGTGCCATAAATTGATGGACGAAAAAGAAATTTTAACTAAGGTTCGCAAGATTGACATAAAGGCTCGGGGATTGAGCCGTAACATATTTGCTGGTCAATGGCGCTCTGCCTTTAAAGGTAGGGGAATGGCCTTCGCCGAGGTGCGTGAGTACCAATATGGTGACGATGTAAGAGACATCGAGTGGAATGTTACAGCTCGCTATAATCGTCCTTTTGTGAAGGTCTTTGAAGAAGAGCGCGAGATGACAGTGATGCTACTGGTGGATGTCAGTGGATCATTGGATTTCGGTACCACGCGACAAATGAAGCGTGATACCGTAGCAGAGATTGCTGCTACTCTTGCATTCTCTGCCATCACCAATAATGACAAGGTGGGTGTGATCTTCTTTAGCGACCGAATTGAAAAATATATCCCAGCTAAGAAGGGTCGTCGACACATTCTATATATTATAAGGGAAATGCTCGACTTTAAGCCTGTAAGCAAGAAAACGGATATAAAGCAGGCAATTGAATACCTCACTAAGGTGATGCGACGACATTGCAATGCATTTGTTATCAGTGATTTCTATGCTCAACAAGATTTCCAGCATGCACTCACTATCGCGAATGAGAAGCATGATGTGGTGGCTTTGCAGGTATATGATCCTAGAGCTAAGATGTTGCCGGATATAGGCTTGATTAAGGTGGTTGATTCTGAGACTGGACATGAGACCTATATCGATACAAGTATGAAGAAACTACGATTGGCGCATACAGCATATTGGATTCGCCGTGAGGAGGAGCTTCGAAATGTATTTGCCAAGTGTAATGTCGATTGGATAAGTGTAGCTACCAACGAGAATTTCGTTCAAGCTCTAAAGCTTCTCTTCGACAAGCGTGGGTAATTATAAATGTGTAAGTAATAAAAGATGAGATTTCATTCATCCATAAAAAAATATTCAAGACTTTGCATTCTTTTGGTAATGCTTTGTATGGGTGGCCGCATGACTGCTCAGGTGCAAGTTACCCAGAAGATTGATTCTGTTTCGATTCTTATCGGACAACAGACACGGCTTCTGCTCTCGGTGAGTTTACCAAAAGGATGGGTTGCAGAATTTCCTTCTTTTAAGGATTCTGTTATGATTACTCCTGGTGTGGAAGTTATAGACCAGAATGATCTTGCAAAACAGGATATAGGTCATGGTATGCAGCGTCTTCAGCGCGTATATACCCTTACTTCTTTTGAGCAGGATCTCTATCGAATTCCTGCTCTCGACGTTAAAGTCAAGGATGAAAAATATCATGGTAATGAGTTGGCACTCAAAGTTATAACTGTTCCTGTAGATACAATTCATCCCGATCAGTTCTATCCACAGAAACCGGTTCAGGATAATCCTTTCCAATCAAATGAATGGCTACCATTGTATTTTGTGAGCATTTTGATGTTGCTTGTTATAGGAGTAGCTATATTCCTGATTGCTAGATTAAGAAGTAACAAGCCTATCCATATGACATTCAAGATGGTAAAGCGTATCCCTGCTCATACAAAGGCTTTGCGAGAGATTGAAGTTATCAAGCAGGAACATCCTGAAAACCAAGAAGGCCAAAAGATCTATTATACACGACTCACGGAAACAATACGTAAGTATATTGAGAGTCGTTTCGGATTCAGCGCTATGGAAATGACTAGTTCACAGATTATTGAGGAGCTAAGAGCCAAGGGCGATGAGAAGATGATAGATGAATTGAAAGGACTCTTCCAAACCGCCGATTTGGTGAAGTTTGCCAAGTATGAAACCCTCATAAATGAGAATGATTATAATCTTGTGAATGCTGTAAAGTTCATCGATGAAACTAAGACTGATGAAACAGAGATTGTGGAGCGTGTTGCCCCTAAGCTTTCAGAAGATGACAAGAAGCATAACAGTCAGCGATTGATTATGAAGGTATTGATTGCAGCTACTTCCTTAACAGCAGTTGGATTATTAGCTTGGATCATCTACCGTGTTTCGATGCTGACTTTCTAAAGATTAAAAAAATGGAATTTGCAGATAAAGGATATTTTCTATTGCTATTATTGCTGATACCTTATATAGTATGGTATCTGCTTTATAGAAAGAAGAGTGAGCCAACTCTTCGCATGAGTGACACCCGTGCATATCAGTATGCTCCTAAGAGTATGCGTGTTCGTCTTATTCATCTTCCGATGATATTGCGATGCATTGCTTTCACACTTATTGTCATAGTCATGGCTCGTCCTCAAACTAAGAATGACTACGATAATAAGACAGTAGAGGGTATTGACATTATGTTGGCAATGGACGTTTCAACCTCAATGCTTGCAGAAGACTTGAAACCTAATCGAATTGAGGCTGCAAAAGATGTAGCTACAGAATTTATTAGTGGAAGACCTAATGACAATATTGGCTTGACAATTTTTGCAGGTGATGCTTTCACTCAATGCCCAATGACTACAGATCATTCTAGTTTGATGAATCTTCTGGAGCATACAAGCACAGCAATGGCTGCAAGTGGCTATCTTGAGGGAGGTACTGCTATAGGTATGGGCCTTGCAAATGCCGTTTCACGTTTAAAAGACTCTAAGGCAAAGAGTAAGGTGATTATCCTTTTAACTGATGGAGCAAATAATGTTGGAGATATCTCTCCACTGACTGCTGCTGAAATTGCTAAGAGTTTTGGTATTCGTGTCTATACAATTGCAGTTGGTACGGATAAAAAGTTTGCACCATATCCAGTTCCTGTGGGTGGAGGTATTCAGTATATGAATCAACCTGTAGAATTGGATACAAGAACTTTGCAGGATATTGCCAGCAATACAGAAGGAAATTATTATAGAGCTACGAACACTAAGCAGTTGAGGATGATCTATCAAGACATCGATAAACTGGAGAAAACCAAGATGAACGTTCAGCATTTCTCAAAAAGATATGAGGCCTATCAGCCATTTGCAATTGCTGCGGTTCTCATTCTGTTCTTGGAAATTCTTCTGAGAATTACTTGGTTCAGACGTATTCCTTAATAATTAATTGATGAAGATATGTTAAGATTTGAAGATCCAATATATTTATGGGCTTTGCTCATTGTCCCAATTCTCTTGCTTATTAGGTTTTTGGGATGGCGAAGCAGAAAGGCAAAGCTTAAGAAGTTTGGTGATCCTGAACTTTTAAAGGAATTGATGCCTGATGTCTCGAAGTATCGCCCAACCGTAAAGTTCTTTTTGGCATTAACAGCTTTAGCCTTGCTCATTGTTGTTCTTGCTCGTCCACAGATGGGAAGCAAAATTTCAAATGAAAAGCGTGAAGGCATAGAAACGATTATTGCCGTGGATATTTCCAATTCCATGTATGCACAAGATGTGGCACCATCGAGAATCGATAAGGCCAAGATGCTGATAGAGGATTTGGTTGATAATTTTTCGAATGACAAAGTTGGACTTGTTGTTTTTGCCGGTGAATCGTATATTCAATTGCCTATCACAAGTGATTATGTTTCAGCAAAGATGTTTCTTCATGATATTGACCCTTCGTTGATACAGACACAGGGAACCGATATTGCAGGAGCTATTAATCTGAGTATGAAGAGTTTTACTAAACAGCAGAATGTAGGTAAGGCGATTATTGTGATAACTGATGGTGAAGACCATGAGGGTGGTGCTGAACAAGCTGCAGCTAATGCTCATAAACAGGGAGTTAACGTTTTCATTATGGGTATAGGTGATACCAAGGGCTCACCAATACCAATGGATGGTGAATATCTGAAAGATAATTCAGGTAATGTGGTAATGTCCCGCTTGAATGAGGATATGTGTAGAAAGATAGCTTCGGCTGGTAGCGGTAAGTATATTCACGTGGATAATACCAGTGAGGCTGAAGAAATCCTGAATGCTGATTTGGCTAAACTGCAGAAGGGAGATGCTTCCTCCGTTGTGTATAGTGAATATGCAGAAAAGTTTCAGACATTTGGTATCCTGGTGGTATTGCTACTCATAATTGAAGTATGCATCATGGAGGCCAAGAACAGCAGAATGAAGGATTTGCACATATTTAAGCGTGCTAGTTTGTTAATAGCACTATTTATGATGGTTGGTTTGGCGAATGCGCAATCTGATAGAGATTATATTCGTCAGGGAAATCGAAATTATAATGCCGAAAATTTTGCTCAGGCTGAAACCTCGTATAGAAAGGCTCTCTCTAAGAATCCAGGAAATACTCAGGCTATGTATAATCTTGGAATGTCTCTTCTTGGTCAGCAAAAGGTACAAGAAGCTGCAAAATATCTGGAGCAAGCAGGTAAAGAGGAACCAAATAAATTGCGAAAGGCTAAGAGTTATCATAATCTGGGATGGATGTGCCAGAAGATGAGAGACTATAATAATGCTATCAATTATTATAAGATGGCTCTTCGCAACAATCCTTCGGATGAGCAAACTCGTTACAACTTAGCCCTCTGTCAGCATCAGAAGAAGAATCAGCGTGATGATAAGAAGGATAAGAAAGACGACAAGAAAAAGAAGAAAAAGAAAGAAGAAAAGGAACAGGAGCAGAATCAAAATCCTGACAAGAATAAAATGAGCAAGGATAATGCCGAGCAACTTCTTAATGCTGCTGTTCAGAACGAGAAAAATGCTAAGCAGAAAATTCGCAAACATATGGCTGCTCCTAGAAGCAGAAACTTGTCGAAAAATTGGTAATAATTAATATGACGCAATATATCAAAAAACTCATAACGATGATGTTTGGGCTCATGATAGTTTCTACTATCTCTTTTGCTCAGCATATCTCGGTTTCTGCACCTTCACAGGTTTTGGCAGGCGAGAATTTTCGCCTGGTTTATACTGTGAATACGCAGAATGTTGAGGATTTCCGTGCGGGTAATGTTCCTTCTGGATTGGAAGTAATTGCGGGGCCATATACATCTCAGCAATCAAGCTATCAGATGGTAAATGGACACACAAGTAGTTCTTCCTCCATTACCTTCACTTATACTCTCTATGCTGTAAAAAATGGTACATACACAATTTCTGCTGCTCATGCAAATGTGAATGGCAAGCGCGTGAACTCTGCTTCTGTAAAAGTTAGAGTCATGGGAAGTGCTCCAAAGAATCAAAATGGTCCTAGAATGAACCAGCAAGGCTATGGAGATGAAGATACGCAGAGGTCGGGAGCTGTGATTTCTGGAAATGATCTTTTTGTAAAGGTTACAGCGAATAAAAAATGTGTTTACGAACAGGAGCCAATTCTACTCACTTATAAGCTGTATAGACAAGTGGTAGATATTACTTCTATCTCGGGTAATATGCCTGATTTAAAAGGCTTTCATACACAGCAAATCAAGTTACCTCAGCAGAAACCTCAGATAGAGAAATTAAATGGTAAAAATTATATTTGCCAAACTATTAGTCAGTATTTGATATTCCCTCAAATGACTGGAAAACAAAAAATTCCTAGTTTTTCCTTTGAGGGAACTATACTTCAGAAACATAATGTAGATCCTTTGGAGGCTTTCTTTAATGGTGGTTCCAGTTATTCTGAAATTCATAAGAACATAGTAGCTCCAGGAATAGATATTCAAGTTTTGCCTCTTCCAACTAAGCCTTCGAATTTCTCGGGTGGAGTAGGTCGATTCAATATATCTTCTTCTATTGACAAGAAATCGGTTAAGGCAGGTGATCCAATCAGCATTCGATTGGTAATCGGAGGTAATGGCAATATGAAGTTATTGAAACAACCTCAAATCAAGGTACCTAAGGGTTGGAGTAAGTATGACCCTAAGATCACTGACAAGACTCGTCTTACAACCAATGGTGTTGAGGGTAATGTGCTTTATGATTTTGTTGTTGTACCTGACAAGGAAGGCAGTTATACATTGCCTCCTCTGGAATTTGTGTATTTCGACACAAATGCTAAAAGTTATAAAACTCTGAAAACGCAATCCTTCAAGGTGAATGTAACTAAGGGTGATGGTAAGGGTGTTTCCAGTGAGGACTTTAGCGATCCGCGTGACCAGGATATTCATCCAATAATGAAAGGAAAAGCTAGCTTGAGAAAGGCAAGTGATTTCTTCTTTGGAAGTACTGGTTATGTGTTGTTGCTAATGTTGTTGCTAGTAACTTTTATTGCTTTGCTTATCATTTTCCGCAAGCGTGCTATTGCAAATGCAGATATTGTTGGAAAAAAGGCAAATCGTGCTCACAAGGTGGCTGCAAAGAAACTCCGCACTGCACATGAACTGATGCTGGCCGGAAAACACGGTGAGTTCTATGATGAGGTTCTTAGAGCCTTATGGGGCTATGTGGGAGATAAATTAAATATGCCTGTTGAGAGTTTGAATCGTGAAAATATTCAGGACAATCTTAAGGCTCATCAGGTAGATGATGCTACTATTCTGAAATTTGTTTCAGCTCTTGATGAATGTGAGTATGAACGCTATGCACCTGGTGATATCGCTGGAAACATGAATAAGACTTTTGAAAGTGCGATGACAGGAATTATGGAGATAGAAGATGCAATAACTCAGTCAAAGAAGGCTAAGAAGAATGCTGCAAAGGTGATGCTTATGTTGCTTTTCCTTATGGTAGGTGCAAGCGCATCGGCAGTAACTGTTTCCAAGCAAAAGGCAGACAGAGAATACCTTCAAGGTGAATATCAGCAAGCCATCAACGATTATGAATTAGTGCTTAGAAATGGTGAGTCGGCTGAGGTTTATTATAATTTGGGAAATGCCTATTATAAGAACGATGATCTTACTAAGGCGATTCTCAACTATGAGCGTGCTCATCTCTTGGATCCAGGAAATGAGGATATTAATTTTAACTTGGAATTTGCACGGGCAAAAACCATAGATAAGATAGTTCCTGTAGAAGATTTCTTCTTGGTGGAATGGTATAATGCCATGGTTAATTTTACAAGTGTTGATGGATGGGCGGTTATCGCGGTCTTGTCGTTGGTTCTTGCTATTGCCTTTACGTTGGCATATCTCTTTGGCAGTAGGTTAATTTTAAGAAAGGTTGGATTTTATGGTGGCATTGCTACTATTCTTCTCTTTTTTGTTGCTAATATATTCGCCTCTCAACAGAAAGAGGATTTAGAACATCGAACAGGTGCAATAGTAATATCCTCATCAGCTACCATTATGAAGACTCCTTCCATGAATGGAACTCAAGATTTTGTTCTTCATGAGGGTACCCGTGTGGATATTATGGATAAGACTATACACAACTGGCGTGAAATTAAAGTGGGAGATGGTAGAACAGGATGGATTCTCACAAAACAACTAGAAGAAATATAAATGGATTGGAGCCAAATAGATTTGGGTATATTGCATTTTTTCAATGGAAGTGATAACATTGCGCTTGACGACATTGTGGTGTCGCTCACAAATGGCTTTGTTTGGATTCCACTGTTTCTGTCATTAATATACCTTATTATAAAAAATAATGAGACAATGGCACAAATTATGCTTGCAATAGGTGGAGCGATTCTTTGTGTCTTGGTGACTGATGGAATAGATGATGGCATCGTAAAGCCAATGATTGGAAGATTGCGGCCTTTGAATGATCCGATGGTTAGAATGTCACTCGATTTGGTGAGTGGTGTTTCGGAAAGAAGCTTCAGCTTTTTCTCCGCTCATGCCGCCAACACAATGGGAATTGCTGTTTTCTTCTGCTGGCTAGTGAGAAGCAGAATGGTTGGATTTCTATTGGTATCATGGTCGTTGATAAATTGTTGGACAAGATTGTATCTAGGTGTGCATTATCCATCAGATATTCTAGTTGGTATTATCTGTGGAGCACTTGTGGGAAGCTTGGTGTACTTTCTTTATCGAAAACTCTATTTCAAGATATCTCCAAAGTTGCATTATGTCTCTACACAATACACAAAGACAGGATATGATTATTATGATATAGATGTGGTTATGGTGGTGACAACTTTAACATTGCTCGTCATTGTAGTGAAGAGCGTCATCGTATTTTAACAACATATAAGTAACGAGAAATATTAAAAATAAAATGGATACAAAACATATAAAGATCAGCGATTATAACTATAATCTGCCTGATGAACGAATTGCAAAATTCCCTCTTGCTCAGAGAGATCATTCTAAGCTTCTCATCTATAATAAAGGTGAGATAAGTGATGATATATTTTATAATCTTCCAAATTATCTCCCTAAAGGTGCATTGATGGTATTCAACAATACTAAGGTGATTCAGGCACGTATGCACTTCAGAAAGGAAACAGGTGCTCTTATCGAGGTATTCCTAATGGAACCTGCTGCACCTACTGACTATGAATTGATGTTCCAAACTACTGGACATTGTGCATGGTTATGTATGATTGGAAACTTGAAGAAGTGGAAGGAGGGATCACTGAAGCGTGAGTTTGAAATCAAGGGACATAAGTTTACCTTGAGTGCTACTATGCTTCGAGGAGAAGAACTTTCTGAGGAGCAGAAAAAGATGACAGCTCATGGTGGAGGTACTAATTATTGGGTAAACTTTGATTGGGATACCGATCAGGTGAACTTTGCGGAAATTCTCGAGACAGTTGGAGAGTTGCCAATTCCACCGTATTTAAATCGTGAAACGCAGGAAAGCGACAAGACTACATATCAGACAGTTTACAGCAAAATCAAGGGTAGTGTTGCTGCTCCTACTGCAGGTTTGCATTTTACGGATGCTGTTTTGAATGATTTAGACAAGCATGGAATTATTCGTGATGAGGTTACTTTACATGTAGGAGCTGGTACATTTAAACCAGTTAAGAGCATGGAAATCGAAGGTCATGAGATGCATACTGAATATATTGTAGTTCATCGCCATACTTTCGAACGCTTGTTGGAGCATGAATGTAATGCCATTGCTGTAGGTACTACATCTGTTAGAACATTGGAAAGCCTTTACTATATTGGTGCCTATCTGGAAACACATCCAGATGCCAACGAGGAAGATTTGCATGTAAACCAATGGGATCCTTATGATAATGGAAGAAATGGTGGTTTTGCAGAAGGAATTACTCCGATGAAGGCAATTCAGAATATCGTGGATTATCTTGAGAGAAATGGTTTGGAGGCACTTCATAGTAGTACTCAGATTATCATTGCTCCTGGTTATGAATACAAAATAGTAAAGATGCTAGTTACAAACTTCCATCAGCCGCAGAGTACCTTGCTTCTATTAGTAAGCGCATTCTTAAAGGGAAATTGGACAAAAGTATATGATTATGCCTTGTCACATGATTTCCGTTTCTTGAGCTATGGAGATTCCAATTTGCTTATTCCTTAGAGAGGAATCTGCATCTAGAATGATGACTTAAAATTTAAAGTGTATAATTGAATTGAACATATCGAGATAATTAATATTGAAAGATAATCTTGAATTATAAAGCTCAATATTCAAAGTTCGCTGTTTCATTCAGTTTTAATTGATAATAAGATGAAGATAGGAGATAAAGTAGAATTCCTTAGTGAGACTGGTGGCGGCAGAGTTGCTGGCTTCCAGGGTAAGAATATAGTATTGGTAGAGGATGAGAACGGATTTCAGATTCCTACACCTATTACAGATGTGGTTGTTGTAGAGCAGGATGACTACAGCATGGGTAAGATGATTGCCGAGAAGATGGATAAGAAGGAAAAGGCAGATGCTCATGCTCAGACAGAATTGAAGGATGATAGTAAGAGTGTAAAAGCACTTCTAAGTGAAGGTATGGAGGAGGACTCGTATGAAAAGGAGGATGACATTGACCCTTCTGATCTCAATATCTCATTCAAGGCTCCTGCTGAGGAACGTAAGGGGGGAAATGTGTTGAATGCTTATCTTGCCTTTGTTCCTGTTGATCCTAAAGAAATTACTACCACACGTTTCGAGACTTACTTCGTAAATGACAGCAATTACTATATGTATTATACATATATGACGGCAGAAGGTAATAGCTGGAATCTGAAGTCTATGGGCGAGATTGAGCCAAATACAAAGATGTATATCGATGATTTTGGCAAGGAGGATCTCAACGAACTTGGACGTGTTTCCATTCAAGTACTTGCCTATAAGAAGGATAAGAGTTTTGTACTCAAGCCAACAGTGGATTGTCATTTCCGCATTGATCCAGTGAAATTTTACAAACTTCATACTTTCGAGGAAAATGATTTCTTCGAGCAGGCAGCCTTGCTCTACACTATCGTAGAAAACGACAAAGAGGTGAATCCTCTTACTATCGATGCACGTAAGCTCAAGGAGAAGATGTATCAGAAAGATGAAGTTCAGCCTGCCCGCAAAATAGATGCTTCTGCTCGTATTTTAGGAAAAGTTGATTTGAGCAAGGACAAGGATTATGTTCGTCGCTATTATAAAGAGGAAAAATCCAATAATCCTTTCATTATCAAACGTAGAGGTGATGAGGATGTGATTGTAATCGACCTTCATGCGGAGTCTTTGTTAGAGACAACACAAGGTATGTCAACTGCAGACATTCTTCACTATCAGGTAGATTATTTCAAGTCTGTGATGGAGGAGAATAAGAAGAATAAAGGCCAGAAGATTATTTTCATTCATGGTAAGGGTGAGGGAGTACTCCGTCAGTCTGTAATTCATGAATTGAATTATCGCTATAAGAGTTGTCAATATCAGGATGCAAGTTTCCAGGAGTATGGCTATGGAGCCACTCAGGTAACTATCCGATAATTAACCATTTAACAAGATAGAGAACATGTACGGATTTATCAAAGTTGCTTCGGCGGTTCCTTTAGTAAAGGTTGGTGAGGTAGATTATAATCTTCAGCAAATGGAGTCAATGATAGCCGATGCTGAGGGCAAGGGTGTGGAAATCATCGTTTTCCCAGAATTATCTTTAACAGGTTATACTTGCCAGGATTTATTCCGTCAGCAATTATTGCTGGAATCATCAGAGAATGCAGTAATGATGCTGCTTGATTTTACTCGAAAGATGGATATCATAGCCATCGTAGGAGCTCCAGTTGTTGCTGGTGATCTGCTTCTTAATTGTGGCATTGTTATTCAGCATGGACAAATTCTTGGCATTGTTCCAAAAACCTATTTGCCAAACTATAGCGAGTTTTATGAAAAACGTTGGTTTGCATCTGCTCAGGACCTGAAAGATATGAACTTGCGTTTTGCAGGAAGAAAGGTATGCATCACTCCGGATGTTCAGCTTTTCCGCACTCATAAGGGCGTTGAGTTTGGTGTGGAGATATGTGAGGATGTTTGGGCACCAGCCCCACCTAGCAATAAGTTAGCACTAGCAGGAGCAGACCTCATCTTTAACTTGAGTGCGAGTGATGAGCTAATAGGCAAGCACAACTATCTAAAAAGTTTGGTCTCTCAGCAGAGTGCCCGTACTATTACTGGATATATTTATAGCAGTTGTGGCTTTGGAGAGAGTACCCAGGATGTAGTCTATGGCGGCAATGCTCTTATCTTCGAAAATGGAAAACAACTTGCTGAAGGTGAGCGATTTGCACTTGATGGTCAAATGGTTACTGCACAAGTGGATATTGAGAAATTACGCTCAGAGCGTCGTACCAATTCCACTTATGTGAATGCCCAGCGAAATATCAAATATTCGATGCTTGATAATCAATTTGCTATTCGTAATATTGATTGTCTTCCTTTAGAAAAACAGATTGAATTTAAGTTGGAAAGACCTGTCGATCCGCATCCTTTTATTCCAAAATCAAAAGATATGGATGCATCGTGTGAGGAAATCTTTAATATTCAGGTAATGGGTCTAGCCAAGCGTATCGTACATACTCATTCCAAGACAGTTGTGATTGGAATTAGTGGTGGATTAGATTCTACACTGGCCTTGTTGGTATGCGTGAAGACATTCGACAAGTTAAAGATGGATCGTAAGGGTATAGTGGGTGTGACAATGCCAGGATTTGGCACCACCGATCGCACCTATAATAATGCAATGACCCTGATGGAGACTTTGGGTATAACTATTCGTGAAATAAGTATAGCCAAGAGTGTTACACAGCATTTCGAGGATATTGACCATGATATTAATATACATGATGTTACTTATGAGAATGGACAGGCACGTGAGCGAACCCAAATCCTTATGGATCTGGCCAATCAATTAAGTGGAATGGTAATTGGAACTGGCGATCTTAGCGAACTAGCCTTGGGATGGGCTACTTATAATGGTGATCACATGAGTATGTATGGAGTAAATGCCAGTATACCAAAGACCTTGATTCGATTCCTTGTTCGTCATGTAGCTTCAAAGATTGATGAGACTTCACGGGCAACCTTACTCGATATTATCGATACTCCAATCAGCCCAGAACTTATTCCTGCTGATGAGAATGGAAATATTAAGCAGAAAACTGAAGATCTTGTAGGACCATATGAATTACATGATTTCTTCCTCTACTATTTTTTACGTTTTGGATTCCGCCCAAAAAAGATCTATCTGCTTGCATGTAAGGCATTCTCGGCTGATGGAGTAGGGGCAGAAGAAGGTGATGATCTCTCTACAACATTTGATCAGGAAACTATCAAGAAATGGCTGAAAACCTTCCTTCGTAGATTTTTTAACCAACAATTTAAGCGCTCTTGTCTTCCTGATGGTCCTAAAGTTGGAAGTGTGAGTTTATCACCAAGAGGTGATTGGCGCATGCCGAGTGATGCTTGCTCTGATATATGGTTGAAAGAAGTTGAAAAACTTTAAAAATTAAATAAATCCTATTAGATAAAGCTGGTTATATTCGCTCTTTTATATCATTTTTAGTACTTTTGTGATACTAAAACAAAAAACAAAAGATTGAAACTAGAAATGAGTAGTAAATGTGAATATAACTGGCTTTATCATGTGCCAGAAAGCGGGATAGTTAAACTAGACAGACCTTATAAAAGACTTCTGAAAAATTATTCCCCTATTGTATCTTTGATAATAAAAGCAAACGATATCAATATAAGAAAATTGATTTTTGAGAAAGACCTGCTAAAATTGGTTAGGGCAGATCAATATGAACCTTGGGTTATGGAAGAACTTATCAGTTTGCAGAAAGAGGCCCGACTGCTAATTTTCGGATAATCTTTTTGTTGTTACAAGAATATTTTGTAACTTTGCGCCTATTAAAAATATTACGTAATAAAACTGATTTAAAAGATGGCTAAGAAATTTGCCGAACATACGGGTCTTGATTTGGTTAAAACGAATCAGGACGTTTTAGCAGAATGGAAGAAAGACGACATCTTCCATAAATCTATTGACGAGCGCGAGGGTTGTCCTCAGTTTGTGTTCTTCGAAGGTCCTCCTTCGGCTAACGGACATCCTGGTATTCACCATGTTCTTGCTCGTTCTATCAAGGATACATTCAATCGATATAAGACTATGCAGGGCTTCAAGGTTAATAGAAAGGCCGGATGGGATACCCACGGACTTCCTGTTGAGCTTGGCGTTGAGAAAGAGCTTGGTATCACTAAGAAAGATATTGATAACAAGAAGTCGGACAAGTATATCTCTGTAGAGGACTACAACAAGAAGTGCCGTGAGAATGTAATGATGTTTACACAAGAATGGCGCGAACTTACAGAGGAAATGGGTTATTTTGTCGACCTGGATCATCCTTATATCACTTATGACAATAAGTATATTGAGACTTTATGGTGGCTCTTAAAGCAGCTTTATAATAAGGGATTGCTTTATAAGGGTTACACTATTCAGCCATATTCTCCAGCTGCAGGTACTGGTCTTTCCAGCCATGAGTTGAACCAACCTGGTTGCTATCGCGATGTAAAGGATACTACTGTTACTGCTCAGTTCCTTATCAAGGATCCTAAGTCTGAATGGACAAATCATGGTAAGCCTTACTTTATCGCATGGACTACTACTCCTTGGACTTTGGCTTCTAACGTGGCACTTTGTGTTGGTCCTAAGATTGATTATGTAGCTGTTGAGACATATAACCTTTATGATGGCCAGCCAATGACTCTCATCATGGCAGAGGCTCGCGTAAATGCTTATCTCGATCCTAAGCAAGAGGTTAAAGAGGGTGAACTTGGTGCTTTCGACAAAGAGAAAAAACTTTGTCCTTGGCGTATCATCGACCGCGTTAAGGGTACCGATCTCGAAGGCTTGCATTACCAGCAATTGATGCCTTGGGTTAAACCATGCGAGAAAGCTGGTGATTTTGCTCCTGCATTTGTTAACGACTATGCTGCCAAGAATCCTGAGAAAGTATTCGTTGGTGAGGATGGCAGAGACAAGTTCGTGGAGATGGATGATCAGGCATTCCGTGTAATTCTGGGTGACTATGTTACTACAGAGGATGGTACTGGTATTGTACATATTGCTCCTACTTTCGGTGCTGATGATGCTAAGGTAGCTAAGGATGCTAACATACCAGGTCTTTATCTCATCAACAAGAGGGGTGAGACACGTCCTATGGTTGATCTCCAGGGTAAGTATTATCTTCTCGAAGAGTTGGATGATAATTTTATCAAGGCTTGTGTAAACAAGGAAAAATATGGTCATCACGCTGGTGACTATGTTAAGAATTCCTATGCTCCTAAGTACAATGAAGGTGGTGTATGGAATAAGCAGAGCGAGAAGGATGAAGACTTGAATGTGATCATCTGTATGGAGATGAAGCAGGAGGGTAGTGCTTTCAAGATAGAGAAGCATGTTCACAATTATCCTCACTGTTGGCGTACTGATAAGCCAATTCTCTACTATCCACTTGATAGCTGGTTTATTAAGGATACCGCTAAGAAAGAGCGAATGGTAGAACTCAATAAGACTATCAACTGGCAGCCTGAATCAACTGGTACAGGTCGTTTCGGCAACTGGTTGGAGAACTTGAACGATTGGAACCTTTCACGTTCACGTTTCTGGGGAACACCATTGCCAATTTGGCGTGATGAGAATCGTAATGAGAAGTGCATTGGTTCTGTTGAAGAGCTCTATAACGAAATCGAAAAGTCAGTTGCTGCTGGTGTTATGGAGTCTAATCCACTAAAGGAGAATGGCTTTGTTCCAGGTGATTACAGTCTGGAAAATTATGATAAGATCGACTTGCATCGTCCTTATCTTGACTATATCGTTTTGGTAAATGATGAGGGTAAGGCTATGCATCGTGAGGCTGACCTTATCGATGTATGGTTCGATTCAGGTTCTATGCCTTATGCTCAGCAGCATTATCCATTCGAGGGAACTATGAACGAAGAGGCATTGAAGGCTACAGGTAAGAGTGAAGCTGAATATCGTAACGAATTGATTCATAGTACATATACAGGTACCCCTGTACCTCCTGCATATTATCCTGCAGACTTTATCAACGAGGGTGTTGACCAGACTCGTGGTTGGTTCTTTACCTTGCATGCCATCTCTACAATGGTCTTCGATCAGGTTGCGTTCAAGAATGTAATTTCTTCTGGTTTGGTATTGGATGCCAAGGGCAACAAGATGAGTAAGCACGTGGGTAATGTTATCAGCCCATTCGAGATGATCAACAAGTATGGTGCTGATCCTGTTCGTTTCTATATGATGACAAACAGTGAGCCTTGGGATAACCTCAAGTTTGATGCTAATGGCGTTGATGAGGTTCGTCGCAAGTTCTTCGGTACACTTTACAATACTTATAGCTTCTTTGCACTGTATGCTAATGTCGATAACTTTGATGCAGAGGCACCACAGGTAGCATTGGAGAAGCGTCCAGAAATCGACCGTTGGATTATCTCTTGCCTTAACACAATGGTGAAGGGTGTTCAAGAACAGTTGGATAGCTATGACCCAACTCGTGCAGGCCGCTTGATTGATGCTTTTGTTAACGATGACCTCAGTAACTGGTATGTTCGCTTGAATCGTAAGCGCTTCTGGGGCAAGGAAATGAGCGAGGATAAGTTGAGTGCTTATCAGACTCTCTACACTTGCTTGATGACAGTAGCTAAGGTTCTTGCTCCATTTGCACCATTCTATAGTGATGAACTCTATCATGATCTTGGTGGCAAACTGGAGAGTATCCATTTGGAGGCATTCCCTAAGGTAGATGCTAATGCTATTGATAAGGATCTTGAGGCACGTATGAGTATGGCTCAGAAGATTACCTCTATGGTTTTGGCTCTCCGTCGCAAGGTTAATATTAAGGTACGTCAGCCATTGGCTCAGATTATGATTCCTGCTGTAGATGATGTACAGAAGAAGCATATTGAGGCTGTTGCCGACCTTATTAAGAATGAGGTAAATATCAAGGATTTAAGCTTTGTCGAGGATTCTGGTTTCTTGGTAAAGAAGGTTAAGTGTAACTTCCGTGTCATGGGTAAGAAGTTTGGAAAGCTCATGAAGGGGGTAGCTGCTGTAATGAATGGCCTTAGCCAGGAGGAAATCATCTCATTGGAAAAGTCTGGAAATATGACATTCGATGTTGATGGTCAGAGCGTAACCGTTGATGCTACCGATGTAGAAATCATTTCTGAAGATATTCCAGGATGGTTGGTATCTAATGAGGGTAATCTTACTGTTGCACTCGAGGTTGAGTTGACTGACGATTTGAAGAAGGAAGGTATGGCTCGTGAACTTATCAACCGTATTCAGAACCTTCGTAAGGAAACTGGACTTGAAATTACTGATCGCATCAAAGTTATTGTTGCTCCAAACGAAGAGACAACAGCATCTATTGAAGCATTTGGTGAACTCATCAAGACACAAGTTCTTGCTGACGAAATTGTTGTTGGTGAGAATGATGGCACAGAAACTGAATTTGACGAATTCAAATTGAATATTAAAGTAGAGAAAATCTAAATAACAAGTCCTGTCCTCTAAAATGAGGACAGGATTTGATTATTTTAATCTAATTACTGTATGGAAATCAAAAAACGCTATTCCGATGAGGAACTCGAGGAGTTCCGCGGAATTATCAACGAAAAACTAGCGGTTGCCCATCGCGATTACAAGGATATGATGAACCAGCTCAATAACTCAACTAGTAATGATGTAGCTGACACATCTCCTACTTACAAGGCAATGGAAGAGGGTACAGAATCCCAAAGTAAAGAAGAACTCCTCACAATGGCACAACGCCAGCAGAAGTTCATTAAAGGTTTGGAAGCTGCCCTTGTTCGCATTCAAAATAAAACTTATGGTATCGACCGTATCACAGGAGAGTTGATTCCTAAGGAGCGTCTTCGTGCTGTACCTCATGCAACATTGAGTGTGGCATCGAAAGAAGCAAGAAAAAATAGATAATGAAACAACAGAAAATTCATATAGGCTGGCTCGTCACGGCTTTGGTGTTATTACTGCTCGTAATTGATCAAGTAATAAAAATCTATATCAAGACCCATTTTTTCCTTGGCGAGTCACATGAAATTACTTCATGGTTCCATATCGAGTTCATCGAGAACAATGGTATGGCATGGGGTATGACATTCTTTAATAAACTTGTACTTAGCTTGTTCCGCTTGGGAGCAATCTCTGTGCTCATTTGGTATATCTACCGTTTGATAAAGAAAGGAACTTGCCGAATGCTCTATCTGACATTGATTACTTTAATTTTGTCTGGAGCTATCGGCAATATGCTGGATTCTATGTTCTATGGACTTATTTTCAGCGGTTCTTCTCCTGACTACGTTTCTTATGTAGTTCCATTCGGGCAGGGATACCAGTCTTTCTTGATGGGAAAAGTAGTAGATATGTTCCGTTTCCCATTCTTCACAATTACTTGGCCTGATTGGCTTCCATTTTTGGGAGGTAATAGATTCACTTTCTTTGATCCAGTTTTCAATTTTGCTGATTCTTGCGTAAGTGTAGGAGTCATTGCAATGGCTATTTTCTGTCGTAAGGACATTGAAAACTTGAAAGAATGGATTTAATGCAAAAGTTAAGAGATTTAAGTGTAAGAGTATAGTTTACAATGAGAAAAGTAATATTTTCATATTTACATCTTCTAATTTTTGCATCTGTCATTTCCTTTATGATAGGTTGCAAACCTTCCAAGCCAAGTGGGGTCTTATCATCAGGAACCATGGAGGATATCCTTTTTGATTACCATGTAGCTCAGGCAATGGCTGGTTATGATGGTAAGAAAATGATTCAGTATGAGACAGCTGTTTTGAAAAAGCATGATGTCACGAAATCTGAGTTTGATTCCTCTATGGTGTATTATATCCGGCATACTGAAGAATTACACGAAATTTATGAGCATCTTTCCAATCGTTTGAACGATGAAGTGGTAGCGATGGGTGGTAGTTCTTCTATTGGTCAATATGATGATGTAACTGGTGATACTGCAAATATTTGGAAGGGTATGCGCTCGGCTGTATTCTCACCTGATAAGCCTTTTAATTATGAGGCTTTTGAGGTTAAGGCAGACACTTCTTTCCATAAAAATGATCGTTTTTTATTAGAGTTTGATGCTCAATTTCTCTATCAGTCTGGTCCAAGAGATGGAATTGCTGTATTGGCTGTTCAGTTCAGCAACGATAGTGTCGCATCTCAAGTTACCCATATTCAGAGTGATACCCACTTTAGTTTAATGATTCAAGATGGTGATAGTTTAGGCATCAAGGCGGTTAGAGGCTATTTTCTACTTAATAGAGGTGACGACTCTAATTCTTCCTCTCTGAAAATAATGATCCTTCAGAATATTCGACTGGTTAGAATGCATGTAAAGAACACTCCTGTTGGACCTCAACAGGAAGTTGGCACTTCGCAAGAGACACCAATTACTGCACCATCTTCTACACCATTACCTCCACCAAGCAATAATGGGCCACAACCAATTCCTGATAATGTGAAGGCTGCGCCTGTTGCTGCAGGTATTGAGAGAACTGTTATCAAACAAATGAAGTGATGGACGAGGAAGAAAGAATTTGTGGAGCTCACTTCGTAAAACTTGAGGATGGCAGACAACTCGAACAAGCTGTGGTTGTAATTATGAATGGGAGAGTGGTTAATTACTATGAGTTCCGAGATGAAATCGCCATGTGTGAATGGATGGGAGGAACCATTGAGGTAAAACGAGATGAAGAAGATTATCTTCGTGCCTATTGGCATGGTAAAATACTAGAATAATTAAAAATTTAAAACAAAAAGATATGTTAAGCGTAGATCAATTAGAAGACGAACTTCTGGAATTAGCTTTTGCAGAAGATATTGGTGATGGTGATCATACAACTCTCTGTTGTATTCCTGAGGATGCAATGGGCAAGAGTCATCTGCTTGTAAAGGAAGAAGGTATTCTTGCTGGTGTAGCACTGGCTCGCAAGGTTTTTGATAAATTTGATCCATCTATGCAGATGGAGGTTTTTATCGAGGATGGTGCACACGTAAAGCCAGGTGATATTGCTTTTGTTGTAACAGGTAAGACACGTTCATTGCTTCAGACAGAGCGCATTATGCTCAATATTATGCAGCGTATGAGTGGAATTGCCACAATGACAAATAAATATGTGAAATTGCTCGAAGGAACTGGTTGCCATGTACTTGATACCCGCAAGACTACACCAGGTCTTCGTATGATCGAGAAGCAGGCTGTAAAGATTGGTGGTGGTATGAATCATCGTATTGGCTTGTTTGATATGATTCTTCTCAAGGATAACCACATCGATTTTGCTGGTGGTATCGAGAACGCTATTGATCGTTGTCATGAGTATCTTCAGAAAAAAGGTCTTGATATAAAGATAGAAATTGAGGTTCGTGACTTTGATGAGCTGAACCGAGTACTCACTAAGGGTGGTGTTCATCGTGTAATGCTCGATAACTTCAGTGTAGCTGATACCAAGAAGGCTGTAGATTTGATTAATCATCGTCTTGAGGTTGAATCATCTGGCGGTATCACCTATGATACAATTCGTGGCTATGCAGAACAAGGTGTTGATTTCATTTCAGTAGGTGCACTCACACATTCCGTAAAGGGACTTGACATGAGTTTTAAGGCTTGTGACTAAGATTTAACTTTAAGCGACATAAAATAGACTAAGCAAATTTATGAGAAAAAGACTGTATGGTATATTTGCACTGCTTTTGCTTCTTTCAGCAAAAGCAGAAGCTTGTACCAATTTTATTGTAGGTAAGGATGCCAGCGATGATGGTAGTGTGATTTGTTCATACAATGCTGATGATTACGGCTCTTTTATGAGTCTTTGTCACTATCCAGCTGCCACTCATAAGAAAGGCGAGATGCGTAAAATTATTGATTGGGATACACAGAAGTATTTAGGTGAGATTCCTGAGATTGACCAGACTTTCAATGTCATTGGTAATATGAATGAATTTCAGGTTACCATTGGAGAGACTACTTATGGTGGTCGCGAGGAAATGGTTGATACTACTGGTCTCATCGATTATGGCTCACTTATTTATATTGCATTGCAGCGTTCTAAGACAGCACGTCAGGCAATTTCTGTGATGACGGGTCTAACAGAGAAGTATGGTTATTGCTCTGAAGGTGAATCTTTCACAATCTGTGATAAGAATGAGGCTTGGATTCTCGAGATGCAGGGCTGTGGTGGTGACAAGGACAATAAGGTGGTTTGGGTAGCTGTTCGCATCCCAGACAATGCTATTAGTGGTCATGCTAATCAAGCGCGTATTGGTAGAATCTGTGATTATCAGACTATGGTAATGCACAGTACCAACCTTATTCCTTTTGCACGTAAGAAAGGTTGGTTCACAGGTAACAATAATGATTTCAATTGGAAGGAAACTTTCGCAAAGCCTGATTTCGAGGGACGTCGTTTCTGTGATGCACGTGTTTGGAGTTTCTTCAATCATTTTGCCAATGTTGATGCTTATCTTCCTTGGGCTTTGGGTAAGGATCCAAATGCCAAAGATATGCCTCTTTACATCATTCCAGACAAAAAGGTAAGTGTACGTGACATTATGGCATGTATGCGTGACCATTACGAGGGGACTGCTCTTAGTGTTGCAAATGGTGGCGACCTTGGAGGCGGTATCTGGCAGATGCCTTATCGTCCAACTCCATTGGTATTCAAAATAGATGGTAAGGAATATTTCAACGAGCGTCCTACAAGTACTCAGCAGACTGCCTTCACATTTGTGGCACAGATGCGTGCATTCTATCCAGATGAGGTTGGAGGTGTGTTATGGTTTGGTAACGACGATCCAAATATGATTGCCTATACACCAATCTATTGTAACAGTACCAAGCAGCCTAAGTGTTATAATACTCCTGGAGCTGATGCTCTTACTTATAGTGATGACAATGCTTATTGGCTTTGCAACAGTGTAAGTAACATAGTATATCCTCGATATAGCTTATTATTCAAGCCATTGGAAATTCTTCGTGATAGCTTGGAAGATATGGAATTCAAGGAGCAGAGAAATATTGAAGAGCGTGCCTACAGTATGTCTAAGTCAAATAAGAAAGAGGCAATTAGTTACTTGATGAATCAGCAGGAAAAGAACTGTGATAAGATGATGGATAGCTGGAAAAAACTTCGTGTGTATCTTACAGTGAAGTTTAACGATATGACTATTAAGCCTGAGAAAAACGGCAAGTTCACTCGCACGAAGGAGGGTCTTGGGTCTAAGGTTATTCGTCCTGGATATCCAGAGAGTTATGCTAAGGAATTGATTAAACAGACAGGAGATAAGTTTGTTTATCCTACAAAGAAAAAATAATTATTATCAATTTATAACTACAAAAAAGGCTCGGTTCCTAAGTGAATCGAGCCTTTTTATATGTTAATTAGTGAATTCAGATCTTGAATGGAATTAATATTTGATTAGAATCAGTGATTAATCTTCACGGTTTTGGCATCTCCAATACAAGAATTTGGCATTTGAATATGAAGCATCGCACAGATTGTAGGAGCAATATCCACGATATGAGTTGGTTCGTTAGAACTTCCGTTTGGCACATTCCAACCCATAAGAATGAAAGGAATATGAGCATCATAAGGATTCCATTCACCATGACTTGTACCTTTATAATCAGGCGAAGGCTTACTTACACCAAAATATCCTGCTCTAGGAACAACTGTAATTTCTCCAGAGCGCTTATGATTGTAGCCGTTGATGAGCATTTCCTTAATACGAGCAGGTATTACTGCTTCTGTCGCATGTTTGTTGTCGATTACATAAAGAAAATCATCATCTTGTTCAAGAAAATCGACTGCTTCTTTCACCACTTTTTCCTTCTCAATACCAGCAGAAGCTATTAAGCTATCGTTGAGATACATCTGATAATTATCTTCAAACATCACGATTTTTTCCTTGCCGAATTTCTCTTGCAGATGGGCATTTAATTCTTTAACTGTTTTCTTATAATTCCATCCACCAGCAGGTATCTTATGATTTTGCATATAATTATAATTGTGCGCTGCTCCATGATCGGCTGTTAGGAATAGCAAATAATTTCCCTTGCCAACCTCGTTATCAAGCGCTTTCAGAAATTCGGATAGTCCCTTGTCAAGTGTCATGAACACCTCTTCATTCTCTTTTCCGCGAGTGGAGTAGGAGTGTCCTATTGCATCAGTAGAGCTAATGCTTACTGTAAGCATATCCGTAACATCATGCTTACCCAACTGTTCATTTCTTAAAGCTGCAAGAGCCATCTTAAAAGTCATGTCCACACCCAGATTGGATTCTCTGATATTGAATTTTGGCTTTGTGTGATTCTCTTTATTAAATTTCTCCACCCATTCTGGAAGTTTATCCATATAATAAGAGGAAGAAACAAAATGTCCGGCACTAGTATCCCACCAATAAGCAGCATCAGCAGAATGACCTGCAGGGAGAATTGCCGCACGATCTTTTAAGGCCACACCGATAACTTTCGATTTGAAATCATCAGAAATCTTAAGTACGTCACCAATAGTAGTGGCTAGCAAATTTCGAGGTGACATTTGTCCTTCTTTAGAATTGCTTCCTATACTTTTAACTGATGTGTCATTGCAGCAATAAGTAGCCTTATCATTGATAACAAAATAGTTACCAGCAATACCATGCAGCGAAGGAACTGTGCCAGTATACACACTTGTATGACCAATAGCTGTAACTGTAGGAATATAGTTAATAAGAGTATTATCAAAGCTATAACCCTCATTAAGTAAACGCTTAAAACCATCCTCTCCATATTTATCATAATAATAGGAGAGATAGTCCCAGCGCATTTGGTCAACCACTAAGCCTACAACAAGCTTTGGTCTTTCAATTTTCGAGAATGAAGACAGAGAAAAAGCCATCATTATCGCAAAACATACTAATTTTTTCATCTTCTTATCTTAAACTAAACTATTTTTGCAAAATTACAAAAAAAACAGCAAAAACGTTTGCACTAAACCATTAAAAATAGTATCTTTGCCTTAGAAGGTATTATAAGGCAAAATCGAGTTATAAAATAGGAGGTTCATATGAAAGCACTAAGCATCAAAGACTTCCAACATATCGATTTGCAGTTGAGTCGTATAGCAGTAATGCTTACGACGATATTAAACGAATTAGATCGTTGTTTGGGAAAGGTAGAAATGGATTCGTCCATCTACAAAAAAATTACGAAGATTCTCTTAAAGGTTGCGGAATCTCGTACTAATGTTTTAGCAGCCGGAAGTAACGTATCGAAGGATATTTTTCATCCTCAAATAGGAAATCCAATCAATGGTAAAGCTGAGATACTTAAATTTGCTTCAAAGGAAGACATTGAGAATTACAGAAAACAATTACAAGAAGAACTCTCTAAAGTATCTATAGACGATTTGACGATTATTTATTTGATCAATGAAGGAACTTCTCCAAAGTCATTTGTTCGACAGATGGTAGATTGATTCCAAAATGGTACGATTTTCTGTGAAGAGGATCGTACCTTTTTTTGTTTCTTCTCCATATTTTCATTATTTCGAGCCTATTATATTTTTAGCTAGAGAAATCTTATATATCATTTTACTGAGCAATTTTTTCTAGGCCTTATGCTTCTCTAGAATAGGTTCTTTCTTTTGGATGTATTTTCTTTATTTATCATAACACCGATTATATAATTAATAGTGTATCTTGAAATTCCTGTCAATCTGGTAAGCGTCCAATTTCGACCCTTGCGGTAAAAAACGACCCTTTTTATCTTTACAGCATAATTATAATGACCATATCAAGAATCAGGTAATGCCTGTAACTATAATAGATTTACCTGAGTCTCAGAAGAAACGTGGACATCCCCGAAAAATGCAGATTTCTGAGTCGACCGACCAGTTGACTGTAAATACGTCAAAAATGAAAGCTAAAGTATCAGCTGTCATTCAGTTCGAAAATGGTACAGTTAGAGCAACTGCTATGCAGATGTCAAGGATATCATAGACAGATTGGAGGAACCATGTTAGACTTATCAAATTTCAAGAAATTCTATTATGTACCTGGATTTGTGAATATGAACTGAGGATTCTACAGACTTCTTGAGTTTGTATCTGAGGAATATCATGTATTACCCCATGAAGTTGATGTGTTCTTTTTCATGTCATGAAGCCATAAAGAGTTCGGCTAATCTGTTATGATAAATAGACTTTATTACATGAATGAGAAAAACATTCTATAATAAAGATTACAGGTTAATATAAAGTTGAGATCAAGGAACAGCCACTTATTGTATTAATCCATAAAACAGTAGAAATGATGTCGTCATATTTTGTGCTAAAATAAAATGTTGTGCATCCATAGAATGGACTGCACAACATCTTGATTTATTCCACTGGAATTGTAAAAGTTCCTTTCAATTTTTTGTTAGTTTTGTCCTTAACAACCATTTGAAGAGTTCCTGGACTATCTTTTGCTTGAAGCGTTACCACCAACTTTCCAGAAAAGAGTTTCATTGTTGGTTGGGTGAATGATTCCAAAGAAGTGGCATCTCCATTGCAAACAGCCTTAAACGAACCTGCTCCTTTCACTTCAAAAGAGAGGGCATCATCAGCAGAAGGCACCTCTACTCCATTCTTGTCGATAATCGAGATGGTGATGTAAACTAAATCCTCGCCATCAGCTTTCAGACTAGATCGATCGGCTTCCATCTTTATCGCATTTGGCTTTCCTGCAGTCTTTACCACTTGTTCGCCAGCCTTGTTGCCTTGCGAATCATAAGCTACTACTTTCAGTTCACCTGGCTCGTATTTTACATCCTTCCACATCAGCCTATAGCGGGCAGCACGGCGTTCTGCATCAGCAGGTTTAGCTGCCTTTCCACAGAAAATCTCTCCATCATTCTCAACTTTTTGCTTTGAAATTCTGCCTTGTGACTTGCCATTCACAAAAAGCTCTGCCGATGGATAATCTGTATAACAGAAAACAGGCGTTACTTTTCCTATACGATCTGGCCATGTCCAATGAGGCAACAAATGAAGGGTATGCTCTTGTGTATTCCATTTTGAGCGATAGAGGTAGTAGCGATCCTTTGGAAGTCCTGCAAGATCGACAGCACCAAAATAGCTGCTTCGGCTTGGCCAATACTCATCGTATGGAGTAGGTTCACCAAGATAATCAATACCCGTCCAGATGAATTGGCCGATATAGTATGGAGCATCGTCCTCAGCGATAAAATCTTCCTCAGGAAGGTTACTCCAACTGCACCATTGAGTATCGTAGCTGCTTAGCTGTCCATCAGGATAAGTCTTGCTGTTATTCCATTCTAATGGGAATTTGTAAATACCTCTACTACTTACAGTTGATGCTGTTTCGGAGCCTAAAAGGAAGGCCTTAGGCAGCTGTTTGATGTTGCGAGGATATTTATAAACACGATAGTTGAAGCCCGGAACATCCATTGTCTGTGCAAAGCCTGATTTCAAGGCTGATTCCGCCCTATCCATTCCTTGAGTGACAGGTGTGAGTGGGTCGAGTGTGTGACAAAGATTTTGCAATCTCTCAGCAATCTTTCGACCTTCCTCACTCCACTGTTCTGGAATTTCATTTCCAATACTCCACATCACAAGACTTGGGTGATTGCGGTTGGCAAGTATCAGGTTGGTGATATCCTTGTCGGCCCACTCCTTGAAGTTTCGGGCATAGCCATTTTTGCATTTTGGATAAATCCACATATCGAAACTCTCTGCCATCACCATCATGCCAAGGGAGTCATAAACTTCCATCTGCATCTGACTAGGCATATTGTGAGAAGTTCGAATGGCATCTGCACCCATATCTTTCATCAACTTAACTTGACGAATTAGTGCAGCTTTGTTGATAGCAGCACCTAAAGGTCCTAGATCGTGATGTAAGCAGACTCCCTTGATACGGCGACTCTTTCCATTGAGTTGGAAACCATTAATGCTATCAACCTTTATAGTGCGCAACCCCACTTTCTTAATGAGTTTATCAACCACCTTGCCGTCTTTTCCTAGAAGCTGGAGTTCCAAGGTATATCGGTAAGGATCTTCAGGAGACCATAGGTGGGGCTTACTAACAAAAAAGTTATAATGATCGGCTACATTTTTTGCTGGAACATCTGTAGCTGCATTCTGTATTTTCCCATTATCATCCTTTAGGCAGATATAAGTGCGGTAATCTTCATTTTCAGGATTTTCGATTTTGAAACTGACATTTAAAAATGCAACTTCCTCATCCGACCATCCACCTCCATTTGTGCGATAGTGGCCTATGCTATCTGTTCGAACAGAAAGTCCCCATTCGTCAAAATGCAATTTTGGTAAACTTGCAACAGTAACAGGACGATAAAGTCCGGCGCCAGGATACCATCTACTGCTCTCTTCACGATTTTTAAGATGTACCACCACTTCATTTTTGCCTTTATGCAGATAAGTAGAAGCATCTATGCGGAAAGCATTATATCCATAGGCCCAATATCCAGCTTTTTCTTTATTAATATAAACAGTTGGCTCCGACATTGCACCATCAAATTGCAGTTGATGAAAAGGCAATTGATTATCGATGTTAAGGGTAGTACGATACCATCCCTCGCCTATCCAAGGCAATGCGCCAGATCGACCCGACTTCTCTGTGGCGGTCTTTTCGCCATTTTGTACAATAGCAACATTCTGCAAGTCCCATTTCTTGTCGAATGGTCCTGAGATAGCCCAGTCATGTGGTATCGATACTTTTTCCCAATGGATGCTATCACGAGAGAATTCCCATTGTTTCAGGGAAATAACGTTTCTTGTCTGTGCATTTAGCGCAGAGGAAGCCCCCATTGCAAAATATAAACTTATCAGTCGAAGATTCATATAATTCTATTCATAAGGTTTTGTTACTACAAAATTACATCAAAACAATCGTTTGCGCAAACAAAACATTAAAAATTTACTAAATTTAAAAATTGTGTTCGGACACAGATAGAAAATCAAAAAAAAAGTTTATCAAAAGTTTGGTGATGATAAAAAAAGCCTTTATATTTGCAACTGTTATCCTGAAAACAATCTTTTTACCTTAAAAAAACTAATACCTATTGAAGATTTGGAGCGGTCACCTGTGAAGGTCATCGCTTTTTTTTATGCATTTTATGAATAGACTATTTATGAAAAATGTATTCTTTTTTTGTGATAATTCTTTCTTTAGTGTGAACTCAATGAGATATTGATAAGAAACTCGTTGTATCATTCACAGAAAGGAAAGTTCTATTCCTTTGATTATATATGACTTAATCAAGGAAATAAGCCTTATACATAATATGAAACGATCGTTTGACATTATGTGAAACGGTCGTTTAACATTATATGAAACGGTCGTTTCATATTGTAAAAACAAGCCTTCTTAATGGAATATAAATCAATAATGAGAACGGAATTCTGTAGCTTTGAAAATAATAAAGTCCCTCCTTATCAATTTCTTTATGGACCATATACAAAAAATCCTCCATCAAATCGAATTGATGGAGGATTTATATTATTATGTTATAATTTACATATCAGCTTTTGCAGCCTGAGTCTTAGGATCATTCTCACCATATCTTGCATAGTAAGAATTGTAACGGAAACGGCCCCAAGAAACCTTCTGCTGATCAGGATCTAGCTCCTTAGCCTTTTCGTAGTTCTTAATAGCCTCTTCCAACAATACATTTGCTGTAGTCTTTGCTGGTGCATCAGAAGCACGGTTCTGGAAACAAGCGCCAATGTAGAAGTATGGGAATGGGCTCTCTGGATCTGCCTCCTGTGCCTTCTTGAAGGTAGCAATAGCATCCTGCCATGCACGCTCATCGAACTGAGAGTTACCCTTCAAAATCAATGCAACAAAATTCTTTGGATCCTTTGCCAAAGTCTGGTCGAGCAAAGTTTTTGCAGCTGCAAGACCATCAAGTTTCTTAGTTACATTATAAAGGTTCTCCAAAACAACCTGGTTAGTTGGATTCTCCTCGAAAACCTGAATAAGGTTGTTCTTATACTTTATAGAGTCTTCTTTTGATGTAAGACCCTCGCTCATTGCAGCGATCTTAAGATCGAAAGCTTTTTTCTTATATTCCTGATCCTGCATAGCGAATTCTGCGTACTTTCCTACCAAATCAAACTTCTTCTGCTGATAAGCAAAAGCAGCTGTATAGAAAGCAACCTGACCAAGGAACTGCTTCTCATTCTCACTGCTGTAATCCTTGAAGAAAGGCTCGTTCTTTGCATCAAGATAACTACCCCAATACTTCAAAGCCTTTACTTGGTCGCCTGAGATAGCATAAGGATTACCACATAAAATCAGGTTCTCAAAAGCTGGCTTAACTCGCTCAAAGTTATTTGCGAATCTTGGCTTGATTTTGCCTTTTGAATTTGGTTCGTTATCATAAAGAAAACACTGCTCGGCTGCCTTAATAGCATTGATAGCTGCATCACCCATAGCAATTGTATCAATAGCTTCTACTTTGTCTTTCTGACCCTGCTGAATAAGGAATTGATTTGTACCAATCTTTGATGCCTGTGCTTGATAATCAGCAAGCGCAATATCTACAAGATGGTTATAGGCTGTGGCCTTCTCCTCTGATCCCTGAAGATCTTCCATTGCAGAATTAAGTACATCGAGGCATTCAGCATAGTTCTTAGAGCCAAGGATAGCTTTCAGAGCTGGACTTACACCTGCAAACGCGGCAGATGTGCTTAACATCACTAAAGCCGCAACAAATAGCTTTTTCATATAGTTCTTTATTTAATTAGGTTATTCTATTATATTATAATCGGGCACAAAGAAATGATAATTATTTGATTTATCATTATCTTTGCCCGATTTTTTAGGATATTTTACACATTTAACGGCTTATTCGAAGTCGGTATTGGTTGTAAATGCATTTTCGTCGGTAGAATCGAAGTCAACATCCTCTTCAGGTGTCTCTACCTCTGGCAGTGCCTCTACGGCTGTGTCTTCGGTAATTTCCTCGCTCTTCTTCTCAAACGCTGTTCTACTCTCCTCCTCTGCTGTTGCTTCGAGTTCACTGCTCATTACCTTGCAGACACTTGCGATGACATCAGCTTTCTTCTCAAGATTGATGAGACGAACACCTTGTGTAGCACGGCCCATTACACGGCAATCAGCAACTGCAAGACGGATAGTAATACCACTCTTGTTGATAATCATCAAGTCGTTCTCGTCAGTAACATTCTTAATTGCTACTAAGCGACCGGTCTTCTCTGTAATGTTGAGGGTCTTAACACCCTTACCACCACGATTGGTAACACGATATTCTTCTACCTGTGAACGTTTACCATAACCCTTATCGCTGACAACCATGATGGTTTCCTTATCAGCATCGTTTACAGTAACCATACCAACTACAGCATCGTCATCACCCTGGAGGCGCATACCACGCACACCAGTAGAGGTACGACCCATTGTGCGGATGGTGCTTTCGTTGAAGCGAACAGCACGACCATTTCTATCAGCGATGATCAACTCGTTAGAGCCATTGGTCAATCGAACATCTACTACCTCATCGCCTTCAGCAATGTTGATGGCGATTACACCATTTGCGCGTGGACGAGAGTATGCCTCAAGACAAGTCTTCTTCACAGTACCATTGGCTGTAGCGAAAATGATATAATGGTTGTTTACAAACTCGCTGTCATTCAAGCCACGAATTCTAAGCATTGCACTGATAGAATCGTCCTTTTCAATATTAAGGAGGTTCTGGATAGCACGTCCCTTAGAGTTGCGGTCACCCTCAGGTATCTCATAGCACTTCAACCAATAACAACGTCCCTTCTTGGTGAAGAATAACATTGTCTGGTGCATAGTAGCTGGGTAGATATTCTCTGTGAAGTCTTTGTCACGAGTACGAGCACCCTTGCTGCCTACACCACCACGAGCCTGCTCACGGAAATCAGCAAGTGGAGTACGCTTGATATAACCAAGATGGCTAACAGTGATAACTACAGGATCATTTGGATAGAAGTCTTCAGGGTTAAACTCATGATCGTCTGGCTTGATACGTGTACGACGAGCATCGCCATACTTCTCCTTTACCTCGATCAATTCGTCCTTCATTACCTTCTTGCAAAGCTCTGGATCATTTAAAATCTGATTCAAGTACTCAATTTCCTTCATCAGTTCATCGTATTCTGCATGTAACTGCTCCATACGAAGACCTGTGAGCTGACTGAGTCGCATATCTACGATAGCCTTAGACTGAATTTCATCTAATTCAAAGCGTTCCTCCAAGTTGTGCTGAGCATCTGATGGAGTTTTGCTGGCACGAATGATGTGTACAACCTCATCGATATTGTCACAAGCGATGATCAAGCCTTCGAGGATATGTGCACGCTCCTGTGCCTTCTTCAAATCGTATTTGGTACGGCGGATGGTTACATCATGGCGATGCTCTACAAAGTACTGAATGCACTCCTTGAGGCTCAGCAAGCGAGGACGTCCCTTAACCAAAGCAATGCAATTCACAGAGAATGAGCTCTGGAGAGCTGTCATCTTGAACAATTTGTTCAAAACAACATTTGCATTGGCGTCTTTCTTAACGTCGATAACAATACGCATACCCTGACGGCCAGACTCATCGTTAGCATTGCTGATACCATCGATCTTGCCTTCCTTAACCAATTCTGCAATATACTCGATGAGCATCTGCTTGTTTACACCGTAAGGAATCTCTGTGACAACGATTTTATCATGGTTTTCGTCGCTTTCAATCTCAGCTGTAGCACGAATAATAATTCGGCCACGGCCAGTCTCGTATGCATCGCGTACACCCTTGATGCCATAAATAGTAGCTCCTGTTGGGAAATCTGGAGCAGGGATATAATGCATCAAACCATCGAGATCGATGTCTGGATTGTCGATGTATGCGCAGCAGCCATCAATTACCTCGCCCAGGTTGTGGGTAGGAATATTAGTTGCCATACCAACAGCAATACCATTACCACCATTTACAAGGAGGTTAGGAATCTTTGTAGGCATTACGCTAGGCTCCTTCAATGTGTCATCGAAGTTGTTGGCCATATCGACTGTATCCTTCTCAAGGTCATCCATGATGTGCTCACCCATTTTACTGAGTCGGCACTCGGTATAACGCATAGCTGCAGGAGAGTCGCCGTCGACAGAACCGAAGTTACCCTGGCCATCTACCAGTTTATAGCGCATATTCCATTCCTGACCCATACGAACAAGCGCACCATATACAGAAGAGTCACCGTGTGGGTGATATTTACCAAGAACATCACCTACAACACGCGCACATTTCTTGTATGGCTTGTCACTAGTGTTTCCAAGACCTTGCATGCCGAAAAGAATACGGCGATGAACTGGCTTGAAACCATCTCGAACATCAGGAAGGGCACGAGCCACAATAACCGACATAGAATAGTCGATATAGGATGACTTCATTTCTTCCTCAATGTTGATTTTCATAATGCGATCGTTATCGATCGTCTGATTTTCGTCCATTGTTTATTTGTTGTTTTAATTAAAATTCGTTCTTTAAGAAGAAGTCTATTTAATAACTAAATGTCCATAGACCCACGAAATTTTCGATTTAAGCGCTTTAGGTGCTCAAAATCCCGACAAATTTACAAAAATAATTTGAGATAAAAAAGGCTTAAATCGAATATTTTTGGCCTTAAATCGAATTTTTAAGTTAAAAAGAGTTGATTGGTAAGTATGCGTGAAAATATGGGCTTAGATAGTAAAAATGACATTTATATATTTATTGCAATGCCTTGTTTTGTACACTGCAAGGCATTGTAATTTTTTAAAGAATGCTATTTATGGCATTATCTTCAAATTGAATACTCATCCATAATCCTAGAAGAATTCTATCAGGTCTTTCAGCGCTGACTTTGCCATTCTTTCATAGACAATACCCAATTGAGCAAATCTCTGTGCGCAATTCGCTGCTGCATGCTTTACGCCCATATTGTCACCCTGAAGCGCTACTGCCGCCTGATCAAGAAACTCGTTGATACCTCGCTCGTTAGGCTCTTGTCCCTTCATAAAAAGACGACCAAGGATAGAATAGCCTGTAATCTGATAAAGATTATCATCTGAAGCAATCCACTGATAAGCAAGAACTGGAGCAAATTCCACATTTTGAAGGAGGTTGAAGGCGATTAGCTCTGCCATTTCCTGTGTGCGCACGCTTTCCATCCAGACATCAACTATTTCAGGAAGCATCTTTTCGGCAGGCATAATCATTGTAGCAAGAATCTTGCATTCACGAATGTCCTCTTTCCATAATTCAATGGCCAGTTCATAATCTTTTCCATATTCTTCTGCCTGTTGTTTTAAGGCAATAAAAGGTACACCCCAGTTAATTTTGTAGGCAATTCCTTTGTCCTTCATCGACTGTGAAGTCGGACCATTCATCAGCAGACGAAAACTTTGCTTTATTTCTTTTAGCTTATTATGAGTTTCTTCTTTCATCTTATCAAAAATTATCCTCGTCGAAATATTGTCCGACGAGGAATATTAATTAGTTACAAAGTACTATATTCGTCGGAGTAGCGAAGATTCTGATGTTCAAAGGTTTCAGAATAATCGAGTTCAATATCCTTGATATTCCCCATTTCATCGAATACAGGTTTCATCCAAGGATTAATAAAGCCTTTGTAAGGAGCGATGTTCAATTTCTCGTATCTGTCAAGAATTTCCTTATGAAGATCAGGTTGGATCTTAACAGCATATTTTTCAACGAGGTTGCGTGCTGCCTCAAAATCACCTTCACTCTTTATACGCTGGATTTCAGCTAATTCCTTGCCAAATACCTTGCGAAGTTGATCGTAGTTGTTTATCTTTACAAAGTGTTTATTATCCCGTTCTATAATCTCTACAGCCTCTCCTGCAAGGTCGAGTGCCCACCATGAAATCAGAGCACGATTACGCATATGTGCCTCCTCGATATTATCTCCTAGTTTTATGCGCATGGTTTGGGTGAGCAGACCATTCATCAAATAGCTGTAATATTGTGCCTTATATGCATCATCGTTTGGTAAAAGTCCTAACTCTACCAACTTTGGGTCTGCCATATAGTACAAGCCAAAAAGATCGGCTCTCGCCTCTTCTATCGTATTGCCATAAGCCTTAAGAGCGTCAGGATCGGTACCAGGAAGTAATTGTCCACTTCCATGTCCAAGACATTCATGCAAATCAGTATGCAGATCATCGGTTTTGTCACCATACGCATTAATAAGGTCCAATGTTTCTTTATCAATGACGAATTCATCGCGAAAACCATTTCCTTGTGCAGCCTTATCGTATGCTTCGGTCAAGTTGCCAATGGTGACACTCTTGCTGCCATGTTTCTGGCGAATCCAGTTAGCGTTAGGAAGGTTGATACCAATAGCCGAAGCAGGATATTCGTCACCAGCCAGCATAGCGGCACAAATAACATTGGCGATAACGCCTTTTACTTTCGGCTTGCGGAATTTTGGGTCAACAGGTGAATGATCTTCAAACCATTGAGCATTTTCGCTAACAGTACGAGTTCGTTTAGTAGCTTCTTCGTCCTTGAATTCCACAATGCCTTCCCATGTGCCTTTCATGCCTAATGGGTCGCCATAAACTTCAATAAATCCATTGATGAAATCAATCATTCCATCGTTTTGATTTACCCATTCAATAGAATATTGGTCGAATACCTTTAAGTCGCCTGTACGATAGTACTTTATTAAAAGTTCAATTACCTTTTCCTGCTGCTCATTCTCCACATACTTAAGGGATTCTTTCAGCCAATGAACAATGAGCTTGATAGCCTCGCTATAGAGACCATCCTCTTTCCATACCAATTCAGTGAGTTGGTCTCCCCTTTTGATAAGTTTAGAATTCAAGCCATACGAGATAGGTTCCTCGCTATTGCCCTCTTCCTTCATTTTATCATAGAAGGCTTCCACTTCATCTTGACTAACCCCTTCATAGAAATTACATGCAGAAGTCTTAACCAGATCCTCGCCATCTGCTTGATTTACACGCTTTGGCAATACCATAGGATCGAAGATAACCTCCACGAGCTTATTAATGAAATCTTCCTTGCTTTCTCCTTTTCTTATTGGAAGTTTTGCAATAGGAATTTCATTTATCTGAGTACGGAAAAACTCTTCGGAAAATTCAGGTTTGAATTTCTCGCAACCATAATGATGGTGAATACCACTAGAGAACCAGGTTCTCTTTAAATAGACTTCAAGGGCCTCGAAATCTTTATTATTTCGCGACCCTTGATAGTTAGTGAAAATCGCCTCTAAAGTCTTTCTTAAACAAAGATTGTATTTTCCTTGCTGATCGAAGGTAATGTCTCTTCCAAAGAGAACGGATTTCGAAAGACAATAGATAAACGCTTTCTGACTACATGTCAATTTTTCAAAACCATTCAGACGATAGCGCAACATTTGAATATCTGCAAATCTTTCGTCTGAATAGTTGAATTCATTTTGCATAGGTTCTTTTACTCTTTTTCTGTTTTTGGTTTACGGCCACGCTTTTTAGGACGTTCACCTATAGCTGGGTGAAGCTCAATGTTACGAAGCTTGTAATCGCGTGGAGTAATTCCATTAAACTTATAGAATGAAGCATAAAAACTCTGTCTATTTGCGAATCCTACCATATCGGAAATATCCTCCATGTTCAGATCTTGATAACGTCTGTCGCAAAGCAGTGTCATTGCTTCTTCGATTCTATACTTGTTAACAAACGAAGTGTAATTCATGTGAAATTTCACATTTACAACAGCGGATATGTAACGAGTATTCGTTCCAAGATCCTCAGCAAGTTTTTTTGCTGAATAATCTTTGTCCTTATATCGCTTTTCAATGAGAATAATCTTCAGGATTTTCTCCTTCAGCTCATCCATAAGCTTAGGACTTACGAGACTCCTGTAAGCAGCCTTTTTTTCCTTTTTCTCTGTAATATTATACTTTGCCATAGTCCTTAATGTTTAAGTTTTTACCTTCTTTCGTTGCAAATATATAAACTTTATTTGAAATAATCAAGTTATTTTGGTAAAAAATACTAAAAAAGAAGTAACTTTGCGGGAAAATTCAATGTGATGAGTCCTAAAGAATTATTAAAGCAATATTTCGGATATGAAAATTTCCGTCCAAATCAGGAGGAAATTATTAACGATGTAATGAATGGTAAGGATTGTTTGGTACTCATGCCAACGGGCGGTGGAAAGAGTATGTGTTATCAAATTCCAGCACTCGCCATGTCAGGTACGGCAGTCATTGTATCTCCCTTGATTAGCTTGATGCACGACCAGGTAGAGAGCCTAAAGGCTAATGGTATTCCTGCTGAAGCTCTTAATAGTGGAAATGATGAAAATGATGAGGTTATCATTCGAAGAAGATGTATGTCGGGTGATCTCAAACTAATTTATGTTTCACCTGAAAAATTGTTGAGTGAAATCCCTTTTTTGTTTAGTAATATTAAGGTAAGTTTTTTTGCAATTGACGAGGCACATTGCATTAGTCAATGGGGACATGATTTCCGTCCAGAGTATTCACAACTTGGATTGTTGCATGAAAAATTTCAAAATGTCCCAGTTATCGCTCTTACGGCTACAGCAGACAAAATCACGCGCGAGGATATAGTTAGTCAGCTTCATTTGAATGGAAAAACTTATATCAGTTCTTTCGACAGACCTAATCTTTCGTTGAAGGTAATTCGAAATTATAAGAAGCCTGACAAAATTCGTTACATTTCCAATTATATTTTTAATCATCCTGGCAATGCAGGAGTTGTTTATTGCCTTTCACGAAAGAACACGGAAACAGTAGCAGAGGATCTTCGTAAGAGGGGCATCAATGCCGCTGCTTATCACGCTGGTTTAAGTAATACAGAAAGAGCATCCGTTCAGGAACGTTTTAAAATGGACCAAATACAGGTGGTTTGCGCTACAATTGCTTTTGGTATGGGTATTGACAAGAGCAATGTTAGGTTTGTTTTCCATTATAATATGCCTAAATCTATAGAGAGCTTTTATCAGGAAATTGGCCGAGCTGGCCGAGATGGTGCTCCTGCAGATACGGTACTCTTCTACTCTATCGCTGATATTATACAGCTACAGAAATTTGCCGAGGACAGTGGACAGAAGGATGTGAATATGGAAAAACTTCGACGGATGCAAGAATATGCTGAAAGTCGTGTGTGTAGGCGACGTATATTGTTGAATTATTTCGGAGAAACTTCGGATATGCATTGCGACAATTGCGACGTTTGTAAGAATCCTCCTAAGACTTTTGATGGTACAATAATCGTACAAAAAGCATTGAGCGCTATTGTTCGTGCCAATGAGAAAATCCATGTTGGAACTACGATCGAAATACTTAGAGGAATGACCTCATCGACAGTACTCCATAATGGCTACGACCAATTGAAGACTTTTGGTGCGGGCAAGGATGTTGCCGTGAAGGATTGGCAAGATTATATGCTGCAAATGCTTCAGATGGGTTTCTTTGAGGTTGCTTATAATCAGAATAATGCCATTCATGTAACTCCTTTAGGTTGGGAAGTTTTGAAGGGACAGAGAACAGTTGATCTTGTTGAAATCGATAGAAGTCAGCAAGAAGAAAAACCAGTACGTCGGTCAAGAAGGTCTGCTATCCCTGAGGCTCGTCTTGCCAATGTTGCTGTTATGGCAGGTAATGAAGACGCTAACCTTTTTGAGCGTCTAAGAAAATTGCGTATGCGTCTAGCAAACGAACAAGGCTTCCCTGCTTATATAGTATTATCCGACAAAGTTTTGCATTCTCTTGCAACCATCCGTCCCCATACTATCGATGAATTCGGCGAAATTCCTGGTATTGGAGAATTTAAGAAGCAAAAATATGGAAAAATATTCGTTGATGAGATAAATAAATAGTAATTTTGCACAAAACCATTTTTGAATATGAAATTTATTGGAATTATACCAGCAAGATATGCTTCTACTCGCTTTCCAGGCAAACCATTGGCTATGCTTGGTGGGAAGCCAGTCATTCAGAGAGTTTATGAACAAGTAGCTAGTGTTTTGGAAGCAGCCTATGTTGCTACCGACGATGAACGCATATATAATAAGGTAAAGGAATTCGGCGGAAATGTCGTCATGACACGTAATGATCACAAAAGTGGAACTGATCGCATTGAAGAAGCGATAGAGAAAATTGGTGGTGATTGGGATGTTATTGTAAATATTCAAGGCGATGAGCCTTTTATCCAGAAATCGCAGATAGAAACGGTATGTCACTGTTTCGATGATCCTTCTACTCAGATAGCAACACTTGGTAAACCATTTACGGAGATGGATGCTGTGAAAAATCAGAATTCACCGAAAATTGTACTTGACAACAATAATTTTGCGATGTATTTCAGTCGCAGCGTAATTCCATTTGTGAGGAATGTTGATGAGTCAGAATGGCTTACAAAATATCCATTCCTAAAACATTTGGGTATTTATGCTTATCGCAAGGAAGTTCTTGCTAAGGTAACTAAACTTCCTCAAAGTAGTTTGGAAATTGCAGAAAGCCTTGAACAACTTCGTTGGTTACAGAATGGTTATAAGATAAAAGTAGGCTTCACCAATGTCGAAACTGTAGGTATTGATACACCTGAGGATTTGCAAAGAGCAGAGGAATTTTTACAGAATGAATAAAATTGAAGAATTCATCGAGCAACAGCATTTGCTTGATAGAACAAAGAAATATATTGTAGCGCTATCAGGAGGAGCTGATAGCGTTACTCTTTTATTGTGCCTTCATCGTTTGAACTATCAGATTGAGGCTGCACATTGCAATTTCCACTTACGTGGCGAAGAGTCTAATCGCGATGAAATCTTTTGTGAAGATCTCTGTAAACGTGAATCTATCCCGTTTCATCGTGTTCACTTTGACACTAAGACTTATGCAGAGCTTCGTCATATAAGTATAGAGATGGCTGCTCGCAACCTACGTTACCAATATTTCGAACAGTTGCGAAAGGATATTGAAGCTGATGGTATTTGCGTTGCTCATCATCAGGACGATAATGTTGAGACGATTCTCTTGAATCTTGTTCGTGGAACAGGTATCAAGGGATTAACAGGAATGGCTCAAAGAAATGGTAACATAATCAGACCAATGCTGGGTATAACTCGTTTGGAAATAGAAGATTATCTAAAATCGAATAAACAAGATTATATTACAGACAGCAGTAATTTAGTTGATGATGTGAAGCGCAATCAAATTCGTTTAGACATACTTCCTCTTTTGGAGAAGATGAACCCGGGTGTTAAAGAAAACATTGCAATGACTGCCCGCCATCTTTCTGAAGCTTCAAAAATTATCAACAATAGTTTGGATAGTTATTGGAAGAGAAAGACCGAGATTATCACTTTCCTCAGCAATGAGAATGCTCCAGGCAATGTAGATGAACTAGAAACAAGTGCTTCTATTGGTATCTCGACAATTAAGGACTATGCTAGTCCTGAATACCTTCTTTTCACAATTTTGGAAAAATATGATTTCAACGGAAAGCAGGTTCAACAAATTTACGATTCTATCGACAATGCTCAAGGAAAGTTATGGACATCACCTACCCATGAGCTGATTATTGATCGTGGATATTTGCAAATCCAACGAGTGAAATCAAAGAAAATCTTAGAAAAACGAATTCCGGAAGAAGGCAACTATGTACTGAATGACCAACTGAAGTTAAAAGTATATATCGATGAAATCGATGATACTTTTAAAATTAGTAAAGAAGTTCATCGCGTTACCCTTGATGCAGCTAAAGTAAAATTCCCGATAATAGTCAGAACCATTAAAAATGGCGATAAATTCACTCCTTTTGGAATGAAAGGCAGTAAACTAGTAAGCGATTATCTTACTGACATCAAGAAGAATGTCTTTGAGAAAAGAAAGCAGTTGGTTGTGGAAGATGCTGAAGGAAAAATTATCTGGCTCGTAAATGAAAGAACCGATGAAAGGGTGAAAATCACCAATTCATCGGCTCAGGCGCTTATTCTACATATAATACCAAACCTTTAAGATACTCTCCTTCTGGATGGTAGATGTTTATCGGATGATCGGCAGGCTGATGTAGCTGATGCAGAATTCTTACACGGCGTTTTGCCTGTGCTGCAGCTGTGAAGACAGCCTGTCGGAATTGATCTTTGTTTACAGCTTGTGAACAACTGAATGTAAACAAAATACCTCCGTGTTTAATACGGCTTAATCCCTTTAAGTTCAAACGGGTATATCCTTTCAAGGCATTGCGTAGGGCACTGCGGTGTTTTGCGAATGCAGGAGGGTCAAGAATGATAAGATCATATTTATCATCGTGCTCATCCAAATACTTAAATGCATCCTCGCAGAATTCTCCATGACGAGAATCACCTGGGAAATTCATTTCAATATTTTGGTTTGTAAGTTCAATAGCCTTTGCAGAACTATCAACACTATGTACCTCCTTGGCACCACCTCTCATTGCGTAAACCGAGAAACCACCTGTATAGCAGAACATATTAAGAACACTCTTTCCCTTAGAATACTGTTCCAGTAATTTTCTGTTTTCACGCTGATCAACAAAGAAACCTGTTTTCTGGCCCTTTAGCCAATCTATGTGGAACTTTAAGCCATTCTCGACAGCAACATCATCGGCATTCCCACCATACATAAATCCATTCTCCTGACCAAGATCAGCCTTGAATGGTAAAGTCGTCTCACTCTTATAGTATACATTCTTAATGCGATCGCCCATTACCTCAACAAGTGCTTTAGAAACGGCCTCGCGATTTACATGCATTCCTACAGAATGTGCCTGCATAACAGCTGTGTCGCCATAGCAATCAATGACCAAACCAGGAAGATTATCACCCTCACCATGTACAAGTCGGAAAGTGTTATTCTCGGGATTGTCAGCAATACCAATAGCCAAACGCATCTGAAGAGCTACTTCCAAACGAGACTTCCAAAAATCATTGTTGATTTCGATGTCCTCAAAGGAGAGAACTCTTACGGCAATACTTCCTATCTGGAAATGGCCAACAGCAATAAAGTCATTGCTGTTAGTGAATACCTTAACAATATCACCCTCCTCAATGCCCTCATCCATACGGTTGATAGCACCACTGAATATCCAAGGATGAAAACGCTTAAGGGATTCTTCCTTTCCTCTTTTTAAATATATAGACTTATACATAATATTCTAATCTTCAATTTCTGGTGTTTGTGCAACTTCCTCAGCCACTTCTACTACCTTAGGCTCTGGTTCAGGAACTTTGATTAAGTCAAAATCCTTGGTTGAAACTAAACGAATCATCTCCTCATATAAATTAATACAAGTCCAAGCGTCTGTAGCAGCATATAGTTTCTGACTATCCTTGAGGATATCCGTTTCCCAATTGCTTAGTCGCTGAGTCTTGCTGATTTTCTGTCCAAAGAGATTTGCATAAAGTTTCTGTAGGCTCATATCCTCGATACCCACTTTTGGTGCCACATCCTGAAGTTCTATGAAATTACCAGGAATAAAACTTGCACGCTCGTGGAGCATATGAATATCATCATGCCAGGAAAGTCCTACTTTTGGAACATTCCTGTCTTCGAGTAAACGTATGATAGCTGGGGTCATACCTGTAAGGTGCAACCTAAATAAGAAACAAGTGTCGTGTGTACTAACCTGAAGAAGGCAAACCTTATAGTGCTTGCCTTTATGGAAAGATGGTCTTGTTTCTGTATCTACCCCTAAAATGCTTTGACTAAGCAGATAATCAACGGCTTTCTCTGTCTCACCTGGAGAGATGATCGTGATGATTCTTCCAGGGAAAGTAACCCGAGGCAAAGCAGCGATAGCATGCTTATCAAACTTGTTGTATATCGTTTTCTTCATTACCGTTTGCAAAATTAGAAAAAAAATACCGAATAATTGGTTACTTTTGAAAGATTTTCGCTAATTTTGCACAAAATAGAAAAAAAAGAGGGTTATGAACACGGCCCGAACAAATTAAACGCATCTAAAAATGGCAAAGAAAAAGTCTTCACGTCAACCTAAGAACTTAGGTGAAGCGGTAGGTTTCCAAAATATTTTTAATAATGAAAAAACAGATTTCTTCCTAGGAATAATTCTGTTTTTATTCTCTGTATATGTTATTATAGCCATGGTTAGTTTCTTTATGACGGGAACTGCCGACCAGAGTATTCTTGAGGATCTTCGTCCTGGTGAATGGATGAATGCTAATCAGGAATTCCAAAACTATTGTGGTTCGTTTGGAGCTATTACTTCTTATTGGCTTATGGCTATAAATTTTGGTATTCCAGCTTTCCTCATTCCTCTATTTGGTGTGATTTGTGCATTGCAGCTGATGCGCGCCTATCACATTAATTTATGGAAGTGGTTCTTTGGAATGGCTTTCGTGATGGTATGGTGTTCTGTTACTTTCGCGAAGTTCCTTACACCTCTTTATGATTGGACTGTATTTAATCCAGGAGGTCAGCATGGCGTATTCTGTGTTCAGCAGTGCGAAAATGTTATAGGTCCTCCAGGCCTTACCTCTATATTGTTCCTTACAGCAGTAATTTTCCTCACCTTATTAACTAGCGAAACAATCGTTGTAATTCGTAAGGCGCTTAATCCTATTGGCTACATTTCCAAGAAGGTTACCTTTGAGATCACTAATCATAAAGGAAAGCAGAGCCAGGAGGATATTAAGGAAGAATTTGTTGATGATACAAAGGAACCTGAAGATATTAATGAGGAACCTGAAGATAGTTCCGAAGTTGATGAGCCTGATGATGGGAACTTGAAATCAGGAGTGGTAGATCTTGACCAGAAGGACACTATTGAAAATGGTGAGCCTGAAGAGTCAAATATTCATGAGACTCAGCCTGAAAGTCTGATAGCTCAACAGCGCTTAGCTCGTTTAGCGTCAGAGGAAGCTGCAGCAGCCGCAGCAGAAGTTTCTGCCAAGGTTGGAATGGATATCAGTGTTGCAACAGATGGCGAGAAAGCATCAAGTAACACGGTAGCAGATCTTGGAGATATCAATACTCCTTACGATCCAAAAGCTTCACTTTCAAGATACAAGTACCCTACTCTAGACCTCTTGAAAAAATACGATAATGACGGTTGTCCTAATATTGATGAGGAAGAGCAAATTGCTAATAAAAACCGAATTATTGAGGTTCTAGGTAACTTCGGTGTACAGATCAAGACTATTCGTGCAACTGTTGGTCCAACCATCACTCTGTATGAGATTCAGCCTGCTGAGGGTGTTCGTATTTCAAGAATCAAGAACTTGGAAGATGATATTGCTCTAAGTTTAGCTGCTTTGGGTATTCGTATTATCGCGCCAATTCCTGGTAAGGGAACAATTGGTATTGAAGTGCCAAATGCAAAGCCAAATATTGTCTCTATGGAGAGCATCCTCAACTCAAAGAAGTTTAAGGAAACAAAGATGGATCTCCCTATTGCTTTGGGTAAGACTATTACTAATGAGGTGTTTATGTTCGACCTTGCCAAACAACCACACTTGTTGGTTGCAGGTGCCACAGGTCAGGGTAAGTCTGTTGGTTTGAATGCCATCATTACCTCTTTACTATATAAGAAGCATCCTGCAGAGCTGAAGTTTGTGCTTATCGACCCTAAAAAGGTTGAGTTCTCAATCTACTCAAAAATTTCAGACGACTTCATGGCTGTTGTCGATCCTGATGATGAAGCAATCATCACAGATGTGAAGAAAGTAGTTCGCACCTTGAACAGTCTGTGTGCTTTGATGGATCATCGTTATGATTTGTTGAAATTGGCAGGTGCTCGTAACATTAAGGAATATAATGCCAAGTTCCGTGAACGCAAGTTGAATCCTGAGAAGGGGCATGAGTTTATGCCATACATCGTAGTTATCATTGATGAGTTTGGTGACTTGATTATGACTGCCGGCAAGGAGGTAGAACTTCCAATCGCTCGTATAGCTCAGTTGGCACGTGCAATTGGTATTCATATGGTTATTGCTACCCAGCGCCCTACTACCAGCATTATCACTGGTAATATTAAAGCAAACTTCCCTGGCCGTATTGCTTTCAAGGTGAGTGCCGGAATTGATAGTAAGACTATTCTCGACCGCACTGGTGCTCAGCAGTTGATTGGACGTGGTGATATGCTTTATTTGAATGGAAATGAACCTGTCCGTGTACAGTGTGCATTCGTTGATACTCCAGAAGTTGAGCGCATCAACGACTTTATCGCTGACCAGCAGGGATATGATATGCCATTGCTTCTTCCAGAACCTCCTGCAGAAGGTGTGGATGGTGCAGCCAATGCTGGCGGTATGGATGCGCGTAGCTTGGATCCTTATTTTGAGGAAGCAGCTCACGCAATCGTATTAAGTCAGCAAGGAAGTACAAGTATGATTCAGCGTCGTTTCAGCATTGGTTATAACCGAGCTGGTCGCTTAATGGATCAATTGGAAGCTGCAGGTATTGTTGGACCTGCAATGGGTTCAAAGCCTCGCGATGTTCTTATTCAAGATGAGAATTCATTAAACCAGCTGATAGCTCAGCTGCATAGTTAAACATAAACTTGACTAGTATGAAAAGATTAAGAATTCAATATTTGCTGGTAATGCTTGTTATGCTAGGCATTACTGGCAGCAGTTTTGCACAGACAGCCACACAGATTCTAGACAAGACCGCAAGTGTGATAGGAAGAAAAGGTGGTGCTGCTGCTAATTTCAAGATCAACTCAACAAAGTATGGATCTACCTCTGGCACAATAGCCATTAAGGGAAACAAATTTCAAGCCACCACTCCACAGGCAATTATCTGGTATGATGGTAAGACACAGTGGAGTTATTTGAAGCATACCAACGAGGTAAATGTAAGTAACCCTAATCAGGCACAACAGATGTCGATGAACCCTTATACTTTTATCAACATCTATAAATCTGGCTATAAGGCTACTGTTACTTCCAAGGCTGGAGCCAACTATACTATTCGACTCTATGCAAACAACCAAAAACGCACAGTTCAGGAGATGTACATTACCATCAACAAGAAGAGCTATATACCTTCTGTTGTAAAGATGCGTCAGGGCAAAACATGGAGCACAATTACAGTCAGCAATTTCAAAGCAAAGAATCAACCAAATAGTGTTTTTGTTTTCAATAACAAAGATTATAAAAGTGCTGAAGTTATAGATCTAAGATAAACTATGAACAATAGAGAGATTTTTAAGGAGTTACTGAAACATCGTAAATTAGCAAATAAAAGAAGTTTGGCTTATGGCTCAGAACAGAAAGCCAAACTTTTTATGTATATTATTGGAGGCATTATAGCATTTTACTTGCTATTTGCCTCCATTATGTTTGCAATGTTAGTCAATGATGATAGGCATCTTCATCCTGCAGCATTCTTACTTGCAGGTGCACCACTAATTTTCGCCATTGATTTTATGATGCGATTTATAAGTCAACAGACACCATCTCAGCTTATCAAACCTTATTTGATACTTCCTATTCCAAGGTATCTTTGCATTGACACCTTCATCTATCGATCTATTTTCAACCTTGAGAATTTCTCATGGATGATAATGTTGGTGCCGTATGCGATTATGTCGATCGTCTTCAGAAATGGCATATTCACAGCGTTAGCCTTTCTCCTCGCCTATCAGTTAATAATCTATACCTGCAGTCAGTTCTATCTCATCTGTCGTAGTTTCCTCAAGGATAGTATAGCATATATTGTTCTTCCAATAGTATTTGTAGCATTGATGGCTCTTCCCGGAATTGTACCAGAGTTGAGCATCGAGCATTTCTTCAAGTTCTACTATGCCTTTGGCGATGGCTTGATGAATGGTAATTTGCTCTACTGGGCAATTTTGGTTGCACTTCTTTGCTTAAGCATCTTTGTGAACAGAAAAGTGCAATATAACCATGTGATGGCTGAAGCAAGTAGATTAACTACCACCAAGATCAATCATCTCAGCAGTTTTTCTTTTTTTGATAAATTGGGTGAGATTGGTGAGTATATGAAGTTAGAGATGAAACTCATTTTGAGAAATAAGCAGCCACGAAGCTCACTCATCCTTATATGGAGTTGTGTTATTATTATGTGGCTATCTTATAGTATTTTTATGCCAAATGCAGCAGATATCTATGGTAATACTGGCAATTTCTTTTGGTGCTTTTATTGCTTTGCTTTCCCTGGAATCATTACTCTTCAGCGTTTGATGGCATATGAGGGCAATTATATAGACTGTTTAATGGTTCATCATGAGAATCTGTTAAAGCTATTTACCGCAAAATATTATTTCTATACGATTGTTTTGATATTGCCATTTATTATGGGCATTATTAGCGTAATCGCTGGTGAGAGTTGGACTCTACTTATGGTAATTGCCTGCTTACTTTATACTGCTGGTCCTATTATGTGTATGACATTCTTCCTATGTCTGTTTAATAAGAACACAATGCCATTAGATGCAAGTTTCGCTCACCATACTGGAGCAGATATGAAATGGCTTCCTAATGTGCTGATGATGGGAGCTATCGGTTTGCCTGTCCTGATCTGTTGGATTCTCACATCCTTATTGAGTGGAAACATTTCTTATATTGTGATAAGCGTGTTGAGTGTTCCTTTCATCCTTTGTCATAGAATCTGGCTACGTTATATTTATAGACGCTTTATGGCAATTAGATACGAAAATATGGAAGGACTAAGATCTTCCCGATAATTTTAAGGATTATTTTTTTCATATATATAAACAGAAAAGGGCCGAAACTTAATAGTTTCGACCCTTTCTTGCTAATTAACTCTAGTTTTTGTTTTCTTTCTGAAGTGATTATTTTGGACTGATATTGATTAATATCTGTAGAAAGAAAAATCAATTTTACTTGATAATCGACTTCCCTGCTGGCCTCCTTTCTTTTATTATTAACCGTTTAAATTGGTTGATACCTAAATTGTTAAACTTAATATTCATAAGTTCTTAATGAACTTTGTTTTTTAAATTATAGTAGTAACAGTTAGAGAATTATACGTCTCTTTTTGTATAGACGTATAATTCTCAATATAGTTTAATCTAAGCCAAGACTTTTCTTGATAGCAGCAACCTTCTTGCTTGCTTTTTCCTCAAGAGCAGGATAATCAGAAGCCTCCTTCAAAGAATCCTTAATCTCAATATAGAACTTAATCTTTGGCTCAGTACCTGAAGGACGAACACTTACCTTTGTACCATCCTCACAGAACCACTGAAGTACATTACTTGTAGTAGGCATTTCGAGCTTAGTTACATTGCCCTCAGCATCTTTAGCTGTAAGGTCCTTGTAATCCTTTGTAAGAACAACCTTGCTACCTGCGATCTCAGGAACACCATTTTCGCGGAAGTTGATCATCATCTGCTGAATCTCATCGGCACCAGCCTTACCAGGACGCTCAACATTGATAAGAGTCTCGTGGCTGTAGCCATACTCCTTATAGATATCCATCAAGACATCATAAAGAGTCTTTCCATTATCCTTTGCATAAGCACAGATCTCAGCGAGCAATGAGCAAGCAGAAACTGAGTCCTTATCACGAACGAAATCTTCTGCGAGGAAGCCGTAGCTCTCTTCACCACCACCGATATACTGCTGCTTTCCTTCAGATAGAGCAATCTCGCGAGCAATCCACTTGAAACCAGTGAAGCAGTCGCGCATCTCAATATTATTCTTATCAGCAATCTTCTTGATTACCTCAGTTGTAACAATAGTCTTAACGATGAAATCTGTTGGTTTCATCTTTCCTACAGCCTTGCGGTTAGCAATGATATACCACAAGAAGATCATACAGGTCTGGTTACCGTTGATAAGTACCCACTCACCCTTGTCGTTCTTGCAAGCCATACCAATACGGTCTGCGTCTGGATCTGATGCCATAAGGATATCTGCATCAAGTGCCTTAGAGTCACGAAGACCCAATGTAAGAGCTTCAGCGAACTCTGGGTTTGGACGATCTACTGTAGAGAAGTTGCCATCCTTTACCATTTGCTCCTTAACACAATGTACATTGTCGAAGCCCCACTGCTTCAAAGAACGAGGAATCATAGTCATACCTGTACCGTGAAGAGGAGTATAAACAATGCAAAGATCGTGCTGGCGCTTGATCACTTCAGGATCGATGCTCAAAGTCTGAACCTGGTCAAGATAGATCTGGTCGATTTCCTCACCGATAATCTCGATAAGCTCCTTGTTGCCCTCGAACTTCACATCCTCAACAGTTACCTTGTTAACCTCGTCGATGATACCCTTGTCGTGAGGAGGGAGTACCTGAGCACCATCCTCCCAGTAAGCCTTGTAACCGTTATATTCACGTGGGTTGTGGGAAGCAGTGATATTAACACCACCCTGACAGCCGAAGTGACGGATTGCGAAAGAACACTCTGGAGTTGGACGCATATCCTCGAAAAGATAAACCTTGATACCATTAGCAGAGAAAATGTCTGCAACGCTCTCAGCATACTTGCGAGAGTTGTTACGGCAGTCGTGGCATACAACCACAGAAATCTGCTCTTTGTCCTTAAAGTTTATCTTCAGATAGTTGGCGAAGCCCTGAGTAGCCATGCCAACTGTGTAAATGTTCATACGATTTGAACCAGCGCCCATAATTCCGCGCAAACCACCAGTACCAAACTCCAGGTCTCTATAGAAACACTCTATGAGTTCTGTTTTGTCGGCTGCATCAAGCTTAGCCTGAACATCCTTACGTGTTTCCTCATCAAAAGAAGGAGATAACCACTGTTTAGCTTTTGCTTCGCACTGAGCGATAAGTTCTGCGTTATTTGCCATAGTTATTATATATTTTAAATGTAATATTCTCTCGCAAAGATAATAATTATTTTTGTTTTAGGACACATTAATGGACATTTTTTTGTATTTTTGCAAATCAAATAATTAATAGGAGAAGATATGGAACTACACTATACTGGCGTAATCATTGCAATCAGCACCTTTTTGGTTATTGGTGCGTTTCACCCTGTTGTCATAAAAACAGAGTATTATTTTGGTACTAAACCATGGTGGTTGTTTCTTCTTGGTGGCTTAGTCTGCCTTTGTTTCGCCTTTTTAGTGTCCGATATTTTATGGTCTTCTATTCTTGGAGTTCTTGGTGCTTCCTTCCTTTGGTCGATAGGTGAACTTTTCGAACAGAAGAAACGTGTTGAGAAGGGCTGGTTCCCGATGAACCCCAAGCGTAAAGATGATTACACTAAATCAGAAAATAAGGGATAACAATATGAAAACAGAACTGATATTGGTTGGAAAGACTGTTAACAAACATTTTGTGGCAGGCATCAAGGATTATGCTGAGCGCATCACGCACTATATGCCATTTGAGATTAAGGTGATTCCCGAAATTAAGTTTACAAAGTCGCTTACAGAAGAACTTCAGAAAACAAAGGAAGGTGAATTGATTCTCAAACAGATACAACCATCCGATACTGTTGTTCTTTTGGATGAACATGGTAAGGAATATCGCTCAATCGAGTTTGCCGATTGGTTGCAGAAGAAGCAGAACACTGCCCGTCGACTCATCTTTGTAATTGGAGGTCCCTACGGTTTCTCCGAAGAAGTTTATAAGCGCGCCAACGAGAAAATTAGTCTTAGCAAGATGACTTTCAGCCACCAGATGGTGAGAATGATATTTACAGAACAAATCTACAGGGCCTGCACTATTATCAAGGGCGAGCCTTATCATCACGAATAAATATATTATGACAAAAAATATAGAGAATAATACGATTGAGATACACGGTGCCCGTGTGAACAATCTTAAAAATATATCCGTAAACATTCCTCGTGACAAATTTATAGTTGTATGTGGTGTTTCCGGTTCTGGTAAGTCATCATTGGCTTTCGATACACTCTATGCTGAGGGACAGCGTCGATATGTAGAATCTCTCTCCTCTTATGCCCGTCAGTTCCTGGGTAGAATGAGCAAGCCTGAGTGTGATTTCATTAAGGGTCTTCCTCCAGCAATTGCTATTGAGCAGAAGGTTATTTCTCGAAACCCTCGCTCTACAGTAGGTACTTCTACTGAGATCTATGAGTATCTTCGCCTGCTTTTCGCCCGTATAGGAAAGACCTTCTCGCCTATTAGTGGCGATGAGGTGAAGCGTCATACTACTGATGATGTGCTAAAATGTACACAACAGTTCTCCGAAGGCACTAAGTTTGTACTTCTCGCTCCTTTTCATGTAGCTGAGGACCGCACTTTGCGCCAACAAATGGAGATGTATAATAAGGAGGGGTACAGCCGAATATATGTAGATGGCGATTTTCAGCGTATTGAAGATTTGATGGATTCTCAGGATCCAGATACTCTTGAACTGCTGGAGAAAAATGGAAAGGAGTATAATGAGATGCTTTCCGATGGTGGTGCAGAGAACCTTAAGGGTTATTATCTTGTTATTACTCGTTCGGCTGTATCTTCAGCTAAAGACCAGATTTCACAGCTCATAGATTCTGCCGAAACTGCATTTTACGAAGGTGATGGCGAGTGCAAGCTTTTATTCTTGCCTTCTAAGCAGACTTTTGATTTTTCTACTCGATTTGAGGCCGACGGTATCAAATTCGAGGAGCCTAATGATAATATGTTCTCGTTCAACTCTCCATTAGGCGCTTGTCCAACGTGTGAGGGCTTTGGAAGTGTTATCGGCATTGATGAGCATCTTGTCATTCCAAACTCTAGTCTAAGTGTCTATGATGGTTGCGTACAATGTTGGCATGGCGAGAAAATGGGTGTATGGCAAAAGGAATTCTGTCGCCGTGCAGCTAAGGACAACTTCCCTATTTTCAAACCATATTATGAGCTTACTCGAAAGGAGAAAGATATGCTCTGGCATGGTTTGCCTTCCGATAAAAATAGTGCAGAGCCTGTGAGTCTTGACGCTTTCTTCCAAATGGTGAAGGAAAATCAATACAAGATTCAGTATCGTGTGATGCTGAGTCGTTTTCGCGGTAAGACTGTCTGTCCAGATTGTCATGGTACTCGATTGAAGAAGGAAGCCAACTATGTGAAAGTTGGTGGTATGAGCATCACAGAACTAGTGGAGATGCCGATACGCAACCTTGAAAAATGGTTCCTTGACTTGCAACTTGATGAGCATGATGCTGAGGTGAGCAAGCGACTTCTTACAGAAATCCGCAATCGTCTGCACTATCTTGTAGAGGTAGGTGTAGGCTATCTCACACTCAACCGCCGTTCTAATAGTCTTTCTGGTGGAGAAAGTCAACGCATTAACCTTACCACTTCGCTCGGAAGTAGTTTGGTGGGTAGTCTTTATATTCTTGACGAACCAAGTATCGGTCTTCATAGTCGCGATACCGATCGCCTTATCCGTGTTCTCCGTGAGCTTCAGGAGTTGGGCAACACTGTGGTTGTAGTCGAGCATGATGAGGAGATTATGCGTGAGGCCGACTACATTATTGACATAGGTCCTGATGCAGGAAGACTAGGTGGTGAAGTTGTTGCTGAGGTTTCAGGATTTGAAATCCGAGAATTCAAGGATTCTAAAGATAAAGGTATCGAGAATAATCTTCTCGAGAGATTCCCGAAATCCCATACCATAAAATATCTCACAGGCACCGAGACTATTGATGTGCCAAAGTCACGTCGTGCATGGAACCTTTCCATTGAGTTGAAGGGTGCTCGTATGAACAATCTTCGCGGAGTGGATGTAAAGATTCCATTGAATTGTTTCGACGTGGTTACTGGTGTTTCAGGTTCGGGTAAGTCGTCACTTATCAAGGGCATCCTCTACCCTGCTATGAAGCGTCACCTAGATGAAGTTAGTGATGCTCCAGGCGAATACACCTCATTAGAGGGTGATTGGAAGGCCATTAAACATGTGGAGTTTGTTGACCAGAACCCAATCGGAAAATCATCACGAAGTAATCCTGCCACTTATGTAAAGGCGTATGATGCAATCCGTCAGGTATTTGCAGAACAGCCACTGGCCAAACAGCTTAGTTTTACTCCTCAATTCTTCAGTTTCAATGCTGAAGGTGGAAGATGCGAAGAGTGCAAGGGTGCTGGTGTCATAACCGTGGAGATGCAGTTCATGGCCGACCTGGTGCTGGAGTGTGAGGCATGTCACGGACAGCGTTTCAAGCGTGATGTACTTGAAGTACGTTATCACGAGAAGAATATCAATGATGTACTCAATATGACGGTGAGCGAGGCGATTGAATTCTTCGGACAATATGGCGAGAAGGCTATCATCAGTCGACTCAAGCCTTTAGAGGATGTCGGACTGGGCTATATCAAGTTGGGCCAGAGTTCTTCTACCCTTTCAGGTGGTGAGAATCAACGTGTTAAGTTGGCTTATTTTATTGGTCAAGAGAAAGCAGATCCAACACTCTTCATCTTCGATGAGCCTACAACAGGCTTGCATTTCCACGATATCAAGCGATTGCTGAAGGCATTCGACTCATTGATTGCCAAAGGACATACCATTCTTGTAATTGAACACAATCTTGATGTTATCAAATGTGCCGATTATGTGCTTGATCTTGGTCCAGATGGTGGAGACAAGGGGGGTAATCTTGTGGTTGCAGGAACTCCTGAAGAAGTTGTTGCCTGCAAGGAGAGTTTGACGGGTAAATACTTGAAAAGCTACCTTTAACCCACCTCCAGTTTCTCCAATAGGGAGGAAAGATTGATTAGTTTAACTCAAAAATATGTAGGGGCGGAATTTATTCCGCTCCTATTTTTTTATATATAAATCAAAAACGCAATGATTTTCACCCATACAAATATATAAACCAACCAAAATATGCCTTGAATTTCTAACTTTTTATAAAGAACTACCATAAATATGCTATGAAATTGCCAACTTTGTGGTATTTCGTAGATGGAAATTTCGCCGTATCTTTGCATCAGAAATCAAACAAAGATTTACAGCGGTACATCCGGAATGATTCCATAGCACATAGATTGAATTTATAATGTTTTTGTATTTGAGTTAGAATGATGCTCAGATTGCTTGCAGAAAGCAGTCTGAGCATTTTTGTTTGATACTTATGCAGTACTGATATAAATAATTACTTTGTATTAATTTCAAGTAAAGAATCCGGACTAGCAATTTCTAGAATCTCAGAATTATCAACTTTCCACATATCTAACTCGCAAAGATTCTGGTTAGAATCTATTAGCAAATAGACACAAACTTCTGTACCATCAGCATCATAATAATAACTATCTGTAATAAGACGACCTCCCCGCTTTAACAGAATTGGCAAACTTATATTTATAAGTCTGATAGATCCAATCCGCACATCATCAATAGGTTGAGCCAAGATTTTTTCCATCCAATTTGGTTCAAGATTATAATTTGCTTTTTTAGCAAGTGCCTCTATTAATTCAAGTTCTTCTTTTGTACAGCGCCTAACAGGTCTTTGCCCGATAATATTATTATTCATGTGTCTTATCGTATTGTTATCAATCCATCTTTGACGCAATATCAAGTACAATAAATATTTTTCCCTGTACTTCTACTCCATTCTTCCGTATTTCATTTCTTCTCCCTCCTTATCGTACTGTTTGCGTTTGCCGGTAATCTCAGTAAGCGTAATTCGAACAACAGCAGTGCGAGATAAGGAACGAGCAATAGCCTCGTCGAATGCATCCATGTGTTTAGGAAGAAAACGTTCACTTATTAACCGAAGTCCCTTTATCTTTTCTGTATCCTCAGTAATAAGTTCAGCTTTTCCATAGGCGATTGCAGATTTGAACTGAAGGGTGAAGCTTCCATCCTTTGGACCTACTGTTGGAGTACATCTACTTACAGCAGAAAGGCAAACCTCCGGATGAGCTTTAATGGCATCAAGTTTCTTACCCTCAAGAGCACCGTGGAAATACCAATGAACATCGTCATCGGAAGCAAGTGAAAGTGGCAAGCCATATGCCTTTCCTTCTGTGTCTATGAAACTCACGGTAACATAGGGTGCCTTATGCAACACTTCCAATGCCCACTCTCTATCCATTTCTCTTGATATCTTTCTCATAATACTTTTATTTAATTTTCTTTATACGATCAAAAAAAGGTTTCAATGCACCTGGATGAATGCCCATCTTCACAAGTTCTTGATAATCAGCCATAGCATCTTTCTTGCGATACAGAAGAATGCGAAGTTCCATTCTATTCACCCAGTAATCAGTTATCGTTGGATCTTTCTCAATAGCCTTGGAATAGTCGAATTCTGCCAAATCAAGCATATTCCTACCCTTTTCAATACCGCCACGGGCAGCATAAGCCTCGGCACTATCCGGATATTGCTCTATCAAACTATTAATCTGATCCATGGCCTCAGTCTTATGCTTATCTTTTTCGTTGAGAAGAGCCAAACCGAGTTGGGCTTCAAAATTTCCGGGAACTAAAATCAACAGATTCTGATAGTCTAATCGTGCAAAATTAAATCGGTTCAGTTTCTCGTTTACATAAGCACGATAAAATAAACCAGCAATATTCTTATTGTCAATATATAGAACTTTGTCAAGGTCATCCTTGGCATATTCCCATTGTTTAAGTTCTATGTTCCATGCCACTTTTTTCAGTCGTAAGTCGATGCTGTCAGGGTGAAAGGCAAGCTGATGAGTAGCTTGCGCCAAAGAATCACGCAAAGCTTCTGGTTTGGTCTGAGCTGAAAGGTTCCCTGAAAAAACAGAGAACACTAGAAGGGCTGTATATATCTTGTTCATACAGCAAAGGTACGATAAAATTCAAAAAATCAAAAATTAATAAATTCAAAAAATTATATTGAATGCTAATTTCAAATAAATTTAAGCTATTATCGCAGAATATAGAGATAATGATATAAATAAAACATTTCTAACTGATGAAAATTACCATCCTTTCACTTTGATGCATAATAGTCAACATATTTTACCAATTCAGAAATAGCCTTAATTGAGTGCTAAGAACATATATATGAGGTGCCAATATCCTATGTTCTGGAAAGTCTGCCTCTAGGCAGACTATAATCTGCCTAGAGGAAGACGAAGGATTCTTTTGCCCTTCATCCAGCTTAAAAGCAGAAATGAGGATTTAACTCTATACCATCATCCATCGATTTTAGAGGCTGTAGATTTTCACCTTCATGTGATTTACACAAGTACAGATGAAATCAAATAAAAGCATTTTAAAAAGTTCCTCCATAGTTAATTCTATAATATACAATGACTTATCTAAAAATATGGAGGAACTTTTTTGAATTAAACAAAAAATATAATATGCTTTTTCCATCAACATAACTTTAAAAAAGCTAGAAATCGATATGCTTACGCCTAATTTCTATATCTTTTTTCTCGCTTTGGTATATGGATTCCTATTATGATGTGAATTGCGTTATATTTGTAGAAAAAAAAATAATGCAAAAACTCCACAAGGGAATTTCTGCATTATTAAATTATTGAGTGTTTAAGTTTACTCTTAAGCGTTCTTGATGTAGTTAACGATCCACTCGCCTACTTCAGTTGTGCCATACTGAGCACCACCCTCAACCTGGATCTCAGGTGTACGAACATTAGCATCGAGAGAAGCATCAACAGCCTTGCGAATCATTGCACCTTCCTCGTTCAAGCCAAAGTGCTCGAGCAACATTGCTGCAGAGAGAATCTGAGCTACAGGGTTAGCAAGATTCTTACCTGCTGCCTGTGGCCATGAACCATGAACAGGCTCGAACAATGGTGTATGCTCGCCGAGAGAAGAAGAAGGCTGAAGACCCATTGAACCTGTGATACAAGATGTTTCATCGGTAAGGATATCACCGAAAGTATTCTCTGTTACAATTACATCGAAGAATGTTGGTTCTGTCAACACACGCATAGAAGCATTGTCGATGAACATATAATCAACTGTAACCTCTGGGAACTGAGGTTCCATCTCCTTTGCAATCTGGCGCCACAAACGTGAACTTGCCAAAACGTTAGCCTTATCAACTACAGTGAGGTGCTTATTGCGCTTCATTGCGAAATCAAAAGCAACCTTGAGGATACGCTCAATCTCTGGACGATAGTAGATATCTGTATCGTATGCCTTGTCATTGTCCTGATACTTCTCACCGAAGTACATACCGCCTGTAAGCTCGCGAATTACTACGAAATCAGCACCCTTCAGCAACTCATCCTTCAAAGGACTCTTGTGAAGAAGGCAATCGAATGTTGCAACTGGACGAACATTAGCGAACAAACCGAGTTTCTTACGCATTGCAAGCAAGCCCTGCTCAGGACGAACCTTGGCTGTAGGATCGTTATCGAAACGAGGATCACCTACTGCTGCGAACAATACAGCATCAGCATCCATACAAGTCTGGAATGTATCCTCAGGGAAAGGATCGCCTACAGCGTCAATACCATGAGCACCGCAGATAGCCTCCTTATATGTAAAGTTGTGACCAAACTTGGCTGCAATAGCGTCCATTACTGCAATACCTTGTTTCATAATCTCAGGTCCAATTCCATCACCAGGAAGGACTGCAATCTTTAAATCCATATCTTTTTAATTTAATTTAAAATCCATTCTTTAAACTATCAAACTTCTCTTTGTGAAGTTCTGGTGTGAGCACCTCTCTATCGTCTTCGGATACTTGTGAAGCATATTCCAACATATTCAACATTTTTACTGTTGCCTTGATAGCTGCCTCAGTCTGGTCTGCATCGAGTCCCTTGGTGCGCAAAACACTGCCATCATCCTTTCGCCAGGTAATGATAGTCTGCACCAAAGCATCTGTACGACCACCTGGTGGAATACTTACTGCATAGTTGTCCAAACGAGGGAACGTGCGATTGAGGTTCTCCTTGTAGATCTTGCGAAGTGCCTTTACAAAGGCATCATACTGACCATCTCCTGTAGAATCAGCTTCATACTGATTTCCATCGATCTCTACTTTAAGACTTGCTATAGGCTTCAGACCATAAGAGGTTGATACCATATAACTTATGAGCTTAACCTTATCCTCAGGAGTATTGTGCTTGAGCACATCACTTACAATGTATGGAAGATCCTCCTGAGAGATGAGTTCCTTGCGATCGCCAAGTTCTGTGATACGTTTGGTAACAGCCTTTGTCTGTTCCAGTGTAAGCTGTAAGCCGAGGTCATTAAGATTCTGAATGATGTTGGCCTTACCCGAGTTCTTACCCAGTGCATACTCACGCTTACGGCCGAAACGCTCAGGCTTCAGGTCGTTGCTATAAAGCTGACCTTTCTTGTCGCCATCCGCATGAACACCTGCAACCTGAGTAAAGACATTCTCGCCTACCACCGGCGCATTAGCAGCTACGGCAATGCCACTATATCCCTCAACGAGATGAGAAGCATCTACCATATAATTCTCATTGATATTGGTCTTTACACCTAGCATATCGTGCAGCATTACCTGCACAGAAGCCATTGGTGCATTACCACAGCGCTCACCTAATCCGTTCACTGTAACATGCAGGCCATGAACACCTGCTTTCACAGCTGCCAGAGAGTCGGCCACCGCCATATCATAATCGTTGTGTGCATGGAAGTCGAACAAGCAGTTTGGCCACATCTGCACCATCTTTGTGATGTATTCATCCACCTCGAGAGGATTCAGAATACCTAAAGTATCTGGCAGCAGAAAGCGATGGATGTTCGCACCACTCAAGGCATTCATTACCTGCTCCACGTATTCAGGAGAATTCTTCATACCTCCCGACCAGTCCTCAAGATAGAGATTCACCTTCATACCTACCTTGTCAGCATAATCAAGTACTCGGAAAATGTCCTCGATATGCTCACGTGGAGTTTTCTTCAACTGCTGAGAGCAGTGACGAAGGCTACCTTTGGCAAGCAGATTGATTACCTGACCGCCACATTCACGAATCCAGTCGATAGACAAGTTTCCATCTACAAATCCAAGAACCTCGACCTTGTCAAGTTTTCCTTCTGCATCTGCCGCCTGGCAGATCATCTTTACAGCATCCTTCTCTCCCTGAGAGACACGTGCTGAAGCTACCTCTATTCGATCCACCCCAACATCGTGGAGCAGATAGCGGGCAATCATCAGTTTCTCGTGTGGGAGAAAGGATACGCCATTGGTCTGTTCTCCATCCCGAAGGGTGGAATCCATTATTTCTACTGAACTATTCAAAACGTAAAATCTTTATTTGTTAGCTGCTTCCCAAGCCTCTACCTTATCGCAGTTCTGCACGAGGAAGTCTACATCATCAAGACCATTCATCAAGCAATGCTTTTTATAGCCGTTGATTTCGAACTTCTCGCTCTTGCCTGTTGCAAGATTTGTAACAGTCTGGTTAGGAAGATCCACCTTTACCTGCATAGCATGATTGCCGTCGATGCTTTCAAAGAGTTCCTTGAGGAAATCTTCACTTACAACTACAGGCAACACAAAGTTGTTCAACTCATTATTCTTGTGGATATCTGCAAAGAATGAACTGATAACCACACGGATGCCATAGCCTGCAATTGCCCAGGCAGCATGCTCACGAGAGGAACCTGAACCGAAGTTCTTTCCTGCTACAAGGATAACAGACTCCTTGAAGTCTGGATTGTTAAGCACGAACTCCTTCTTTTCGCTGCCGTCGTTGTTGAAACGCCAATCGTGGAAAAGATAAGGTCCAAAGCCATCCTTCTGGGTGAGCTTCAGATAACGTGCAGGGATAATCTGGTCGGTATCTACATTCTCTAATGGAAGAGGAATGCAGGTGGATGTTATAACGTCAAATTTCTGTTTCATTGCTTTAAAATTAAAGGGTTCTTGGATCGGTAATCTTACCTGTCAATGCGGCAGCTGCTACTACAAGTGGAGAAGCAAGGATGGTACGTGAACCTGGTCCCTGACGACCCTCGAAGTTACGGTTGCTGGTAGATACAGAATACTTGCCTGCAGGAATCTTATCGTCGTTCATTGCCAAGCAAGCAGAGCATCCTGGCTGACGAATCTCGAAGCCTGCTGCCTCTACGATCTTGTCGATACCCTCGTCCTTGATCTGCTTTGCTACGAGGTGTGAACCTGGTACTAACCAAGCTGTTACGTTGTCTGCCTTCTTCTTTCCCTTTACTACTTCAGCGAAAGCGCGGAAGTCCTCAATACGACCATTGGTACAAGCACCGAGGAATACATAATCGATTGGATGACCCAGAAGTTTCTCGCCTGGTTCAAAGCCCATATAGTTAAGAGATTTCTTGAATCCAGGAATCTCGTTCTCAGGAATCTGATCCAATGTAGGAATAGTCTCTGTGATACCGATACCCATACCAGGGTTAGTTCCATAAGTGATGCGTGGCTCGATGTCGGCAGCATCGAAAGTGATTTCCTTGTCGAAAACAGCATCGTCGCCACTCTTCAGAGTCTTCCAATAAGCTACTGCCTTATCCCATTCCTCACCCTTAGGTGCATACTCGCGACCCTTGATATATTCGAATGTTGTCTCGTCTGGTGCGATGAATCCACCACGAGCTCCCATCTCGATAGAGAGGTTGCAGAGAGTGAGACGTCCATCCATACTCATATTCTTAATAACATCACCTGCATACTCTACGAAATAGCCAGTTGCACCAGATGTAGAAAGCTTGCTCATCATGTAAAGAGCAACATCCTTAGCGGTAACACCAGCCTGAAGAGTACCTGTGAAGTTGATGCGCATAGACTTTGGCTTAGACTGGAGGATACACTGAGAAGCGAGTACCATCTCTACCTCTGATGTACCAATTCCGAAAGCCACAGCACCCATCGCACCGTGAGTAGATGTATGTGAGTCACCACAAACAATAGTCATACCAGGAAGAGAAAGACCCTTCTCTGGACCAACTACATGGATGATACCATTATCCTTCGTATTGTATTTGAATTCGGTTACACCAAATTCAGCACAGTTCTTGTCGAGGGTCTCAACCTGATGACGACCAACTGGGTCTGCAATAGGCTGATCCTGATCGTGAGTCTGTGTATTGTGGTCAGGCATTGCGAAAACATGGTCAGGACGGAAAACCTTCAGTCCTCTTGTGCGCAAACCTTCGAAAGCCTGGGCTGTTGTAACTTCGTGGCAATACAAGCGGTCGATATAAAGCTGTGTAGGACCATCTTCGACGATCTGCACAACGTGCTTGTCCCAAATCTTATCAAATAATGTATTCATATAATATGTATCTTTTTATCCCTTCATTCCCCCTCTTTTGGTGAGGGGAATTGGGGGAGGCTTAATTTCTAAATTTGTTTATACAATCAATATATGCTTCTACAGAAGCGGTTACAATGTCGGTGTCGGCACCAAATCCATAGTAGAGATGACCATCGTATTCCACCTGCATGTGTACTTTACCTACATCATCAGATCCCTTGTCGATAGCCTGAATTGTGAATTCCTTCAAGGTCATGTTCTTTGTGATGATCTTCTTCAAGGCACTGATAGCTGCATCTACAGGACCATTGCCGGTTGATGAATCCTCAAATTTCTGTCCTGCGATATCCAAACCGATAGAAGCTACACTCTTGAAGCCCTTTCCTGTTGTAACCTGAAGATAGTCGAGTGTAACAGCATGAGTATCAGCGTTATTGGCACCAGCCAACATCAATACGTCATCGTCAGTTACTTCCTTCTTCTTGTCGGCCAATACAAGGAACTGCTTATAGAGCTTGTCAAGCTTCTCATCATCCTCGATCTTCACACCATTTACTTCCAAACGGTATTTCAAGGCTGCACGACCAGAACGAGCGGTCAATACAATTGCGTTGTCATCCAAACCAACATCCTTTGGATCCATGATCTCATAGGTCTGAACATTCTTCAGCACACCATCCTGGTGAATACCACTTGAGTGAGCAAAAGCATTTCTACCTACGATTGCCTTGTTTGGCTGAACAGGCATGTTCATCAAACTAGACACCATACGAGAAGTTGGAACAATCTTAGAGGTATTAATATTTGTATCAATGCCGATGTGCTTGTGGCACTTCAGAATCATAGCAATCTCTTCAAGAGAAGTGTTACCCGCACGTTCACCAATACCATTGATAGTAACCTCAACCTGTCGTGCGCCATTCAGCACACCCTGAAGGGTATTGGCAGTAGCCATACCAAGGTCGTTATGGCAGTGGGTAGAAAGAATAGCCTTGTCCACACCATCCACATGCTCCATCAGATACTTAATCTTATCGCCATACTCATCAGGCATACAATAGCCTGTAGTATCTGGAATATTCACAACAGTAGCACCCGCCTTGATAACGGCCTCAACCACTCTTGCCAGATACTCATTGTCGGTACGACCAGCATCCTCAGCATAGAACTCTACATCCTCAACATACTTCTTTGCATATTTTACCGCAGCAACAGCACGCTCGATAATCTCCTCACGATTGCTATTAAACTTATATTTAATATGACTGTCGGAAGTACCGATACCTGTATGAATTCTCTTACGCTTGGCATACTTTAGCGCCTCTGCAGCACAATCAATATCCTTCTCTACTGCACGGGTTAGAGCACAGATAGTAGGCCATGTAACAGCCTTGGAAATCTCTACTACAGAATTGAAGTCACCAGGACTTGAGATAGGAAAACCAGCCTCGATAACGTCGACACCTAGTTGCTCAAGTTGCTTAGCCACCTGAATTTTCTCCACTGTGTTCAACTGACAACCTGGTACCTGCTCGCCATCGCGAAGCGTGGTATCAAAAATGTAAAGTCTATCGCTCATTTGTCTCTCAATAAATTAAGTCCAACTAAAAAGGCTTTCACACTTCGGAAGTGAGAAAGCCTTAATATCATAGTTCATCAGAGCTACACGCATACTTTCTTACTTCCGGCCACTCGTTGCAGTCGAATTCGAATAATAATACCTAGTAGGCTCTGTGAATTAATAGTCATTTTTATTCTTTTTATTTATTTTCGACTGCAAAGATATACATTTTTCACGAATTGAACAAACAATTCATAACTTTTTTGTAGAATTTTGTTTCGAATTCGTTATTTTGTTTGCGAAAACAATTGTAATTCATAATCTGATAGAGAGTTTATTGTTGTAATCTGAAATGTTTAAAACGAAAATTTATTTAAATAGAAAGATGAGAGAAGTTCTGGCTGACAGATCTTCTTTCATCTTCTAAATAAAATATCCTAGAAAGGAAGTGGACCATCAGGACCTCCCATTGGCGGAATTGCTGTAAGGTCTGGACCGGGATCCCCTCCTCCATTCATCTTCGAACCAAGAATCTCTCCACCCATATCGCCTGGCATTGGAGAGAGGGCTGCATCCTCTGGATTCTGGAAACGAGTAAACTCACCACGGAAGTTAAGCAGCACATCACCAGTTGCACCCTTACGATGCTTAGCGATGATAATCTGCGCCATACCGTGAAGGTCGTTACCCTTCTCGTCCTGGAAGATATGATAATATTCTGGTCGATGCACGAAAAGTACCATATCGGCATCCTGCTCGATGGCTCCAGACTCACGCAAGTCGCTCAACTGTGGACGCTTGCCGTCTATACCCTCACGATTCTCAACCGTACGGTTCAACTGAGAAAGAGCAAGGATTGGAATACCCAACTCCTTAGCAAGTCCCTTCAACGAACGCGAAATAGTAGAAACCTCCTCCTGACGGCTACCAAATTTCATACCATTGGCATTCATCAACTGAAGGTAGTCGATCATGATAATCTTCACACCTTTCTCTCTCACCAATCGACGAGCCTTAGTACGCAATTCGAATACACTCAAACCTGGAGTGTCATCTACATAAATAGGTGCATCCTCCAGCTTTCGTATGTTGGTATCAAATCGGTTCCAAGCTGCCTGATCCAATTGTCCGCTCAGAATGTCGTGACCCGAAATCTCACATACATTGGAGATCAAACGGTTGACAAGCTGAACGTTACTCATTTCTAGAGAGAAGAATCCGATAGGCTCTCGATAATCAACAGCAATGTTCTTGGCAAGACTCAACGCAAATGAAGTTTTACCCATGGCAGGACGTCCGGCGATAATAACAAGGTCGGCAGGCTGCCAACCGGATGTCATATTATCCAAACCTGTGTAACCTGTTGGAATACCCGTAAGACCACCCTGGTTCTCGGCAGCAGCCTGCATTGCACGCTGAGCCTCTTTGATTACTGGTAATACCTGGGTATAGTCCTGCTTCATATTCTTCTGCGAAAGCTGGAAGAGTGAACCTTCTGCTTCCTGCATCAGTTCATCTACATCAACTGTGTCGTCAAACGCCTTCGTCTCAATCTCACTAGCATAGTGAATGAGCTGTCGGGCGGTATATTTCTGAGCAAGAATGCGAGCATGGAATTCAATATGAGCTGCAGAAGCTACATGCTCAGAGATTTCGAGCAAGTATGGAGCACCACCAATATCATCGTAGGTACCTTCCTTCTTCAACTCCTCGGTAAGTGTCATAATATCTACAGGGTCCTCATTCATATTCATAGTCTGAATGGCCTCGTAGATCTTTTGATTTCGGGGATCGTAAAATGTTTCTGGATGAAGGATTTCACTTACCATCGAGAAGGCATCCTTATCGATCATAAGCGCTCCTATCACCAACTGCTCAATACCCGTGGCCTGAGGCTGCACGTGAGCATAGGTTGTATCTATCGGCGCACTGCTGCGCTTTCTTTTATTATTTTCTGGCATTTTGCAAAAATACAAAAAAAGTTGGTGAAACCTTCCCTCATTCTCATTTAATTTTTGTAAATTTGTAATGTCGAACGAAAGTTCTATGTACAACTTTAAATATTCAATACGAAAATGATAACTTTTCCTTGTGCCAAGATTAACCTTGGACTAAATATAACCGGTGTTCTTGAAAACGGCTATCACACTTTAGAAACGGTTTTCTACCCTGTTCCCCTATTTGATGCATTGGAAATAAAGACAATGGATGAGAAATTTCCTTCGGATGTTCCATGCGACCTTAAGATTTCGGGGGATGCTGTGGATTGTGACGAACAGAAGAATCTCGTTGTGAGAGCTTATAATCTATTGGCCGAGGATTACGAAATGCCTCGTGTTCACGCACATTTGGTGAAGCGCATTCCTTCTCAGGCTGGTTTGGGAGGTGGATCTAGTGATGCTGCCTATATGATTCGTCTGCTCGATGAACGTTTCCGTTTAAATATTGGCAATGCGGAGATGGAGCGCTATGCTGCTAAGTTGGGTGCTGATTGTGCTTTCTTTATCACCTCTGAGCCTAGTTATGCTACTGGTATTGGTGAGATTCTCGAACCTGCCGATGGACCAAAGGGAAATCTCAATGGCTATTATATTGCCATCGTAAAGCCGGATGTGGCAGTAAGCACTAAGGAGGCATATCAGGCTATCGAGCCTCAGAAGCCGGCGAAATGCTGCAGAAATGTGGTACATCAGCCTATTGAGACTTGGAAGGAAGATTTGAAGAATGATTTCGAGGCTCCTATTTTTGCACAGCATCCTGAATTGGCTGCTATTAAGCAGAAACTCTATGATTTAGGAGCAAGCTATGCCCAGATGAGCGGAAGTGGCAGTGCACTCTTCGGTATATTCAAGGAAGAACCTAAGAATATTGATACTACTTTCCCTAATGAATTTACATTTGTAGGAAAGTTATAATTTCGATAAAATCATTCATTCAATGTGGAAGGGGCGTAATTTATTACGCTCCTATATTTTAAGTTAAAGTTGTTGATATATTCACATTTAAAAATGTAATAACCTAAACTCCTACAATAGGAGTTATATCAAAGAGATCTTAATATGAAGGACAATCAATACGAAATATTTCCAATTGTAGATGAAGAAGGTCATTTCAAGGGCACAACCTCACGAGGACATGCTCACGATGGCTGCAAAGTGCTTCATCCTGTAGTTCATTTGCACCTCTTTAATAATAAAGGTGAACTCTATCTGCAAAAACGACCTGAGTGGAAAGATATTCAACCGGGCAAATGGGATACTGCCTGTGGTGGGCATGTGGATATCGGCGAAAGCGTTCAACAAGCTCTGCATCGGGAAGTATCAGAAGAGTTAGGAGTCAAAGACTTCCAGGCCATCCCTATGGGACATTATGTTTTTGAATCTAAACGTGAGAAAGAGTTGGTGAATGTATTCCGCTGTGAATATGCCGGTGAGGTGAATCCAAGTAAGGATGAACTTAGTGATGGTAAGTTCTGGAGTCGTGAGGAGATTCTCGCCAATATCGGCAAAGGAGTATTTACTCCAAATTTTGAAAGTGAATATCAGAAATACTTCTAAGATTAAGCAAGCGAATAAATGAAAGATAGTTACGAATATAAATGGAGCCCTTATGACTTGTTATCATGGTTATTTCTTACAGCACTAATCTTTATGTTATTTGGTAAATACAAAAACGAATTTAGCATGTGGGTTGCTATGATTTTTTGTATGTGCATCGCATGGGCTATCACGCTGCTTATTGAGTTTCGTAATCCCCACGACAAGTTATTGATTGATAGAAACGGAATTAAAATAAAGGGAGAAGAAGAAAACGGAATTCTTTGGGAAAATGTGGAAAGATGCGAAATGAAACCTGATTATTTATACAAAAGATCCTTACACTATGAAATGAAACTTTATATCTTTCTAAAAGACAAGTCCAGTTCTCCGTTTGAGATTAATCTCCATGATTTCCGCGGGCCTTGGTGGAGGAAGAAGCAAATAATAGAATCATTTATTGGCAAAGAAGACGAATATGGAAATAAAATGGTATTCGTATCTAATGGAACTAAATTTATTGTAATCTTGTTTACTATACTTTGGACAATATTTGTTCCCCTCTTATTTTTGGGAATTGCCATTTTACTAGTATTGTAATTTTCAAAGATTTAAATTATAATCATAAAGATCAGACTATCTATTTGAACGGAATTCTTATTTATTAAATAAATTCACCCCAAGGCCAAGATAGTGCAAGGCTTTGGGATGATTTTTTATTTTATTGGCAAACCGATTTCTTTCTTTATCCGTTCTAATTCTCTGTCATCCTGCATAATTTCTATCGCATCATTGCTTCTATGGTTTATCAGATATTGTAACCTTTCAAAACGATAACTGGTAAACTTTGAGTGATTATCATTATACCATTGCCTTATTTTATTAAGTTGCTTTTCAGATACAGGAAGAATGTAGATTCCGTAATTAATTTCCATATCAAGCACTCCAAGAGAAGCTAAGAATTGATTGAAAGCACTATTTCGAAAAAGATAGCCATCCCTCTCTTTCTTTGTTTTAGAAAGATTTACCTTAAAGTAATTATCAACATCAAATAGTCCAACGAGCGTATCTGTTGGAAATAAATACCGGCAAGATTCTCTTAAACTAGCAATAGTTGAAGATTCAAATCTTGCATCAGAATAATATAAATTCTTCGGAAGATAATTATATGGGGTAAAAATTTGACTATATGGGGTTCCTTCAAAAGAGTTCTTACCTTTTAAATTACTTTTTTTAAACCATTGCCTAAGTATAATACTAGATACTGGTTGGGGAAATAAGGATTGGGAAACCAAAACATTACAATTTTCTACACCTCCAACAATTTGACAAAAATTTACGAAATGAAGTCCATTATAGCTTCCCCAATCATAGTAATTATGCCTCCATGTATCTACATTTATTTTACCTTCAATAATTTTTTCATCATTTTCTATCATTTTTATATTTGCCTCGAACATAGAGTCGATATTACAATAAAATGTATAGTCCTGAGCATGAAGAAGTGCAGAAGGAAATATAGCGAAGATAGTTAAAAGCAAATTTTTCATCTTGGTTAATAGTTAAAACAATATTGTAATTACAAAAAAACTGCTGCAAAGATATAACTATTTTCTGATAGCTGCAACCCTTTTCCGACAACATCGAAATGTTAAAAAAGCTAACTCAACGGTTTAGGGATGCTAAACCTACGGTTTACGACCTCTAAACGGCCTATTTAGAGATCGTAAACCGATTAAATAAAATGGAAAGATATCTGATAGGTTGTTTGTTGATTGATAGATATTATTTGAGAAGTGCTAAATGCATTCATTTTAGGGATTAATAAAGTCCTGTTAAAATTATTTTTCCTCGAAAATCGACGCAATCTTTGCTTTCAATCGATCACCGTAAATATGACGGGCACACACTGTACCATTAGGGGCAAAAAGAATCGTATGAGGTAAGGCGTCAATACCATATAATTTTGCTGGTATTTCTTGAGCATTGATAATTTGCGGATATGCAATCTTGAGTTCATCAATCAGTTTCTCTGTTTGTTCAGGCTTGTCTTTAACAGCAATGCCAAGTACAATAAGCCCCTTATCCTTATACCGTCTGTAAATATCTGAGTAATCGGTTATTTGCTCTCGACAAGAGCCACACCAGGATGCCCAGAAATCTACAAGCACATACTGTCCCTTGCCAACGTAGTCGCTCAGCTGGCTTACTTTTCCATTATATTCTACAGCAAAGTCTTTATATGGTTTTCCCACCCATGTGTTTGAGCAGATTTCCATTTTCTGTTTTTCCTGTGAAAGATGTCTTGCTAACTTGGGATTTTTGCTGAATTCCGAACTCATTCCTTCTAATAACTCAAGCCATTTAGCTGGTGGCAGAGTCACCGATGCCATGCCTGTCAGCATTCTCAGTCCCAATACATCTGTGTTATGTTTGCTTATAAGTGTTGAAATAAGTGAACAGTTTATCGAATCTGCATCCTCCTCATTTCTCTTTCCATTTTTCACTTCATCATTATTCTTCTGTATAGCGAGCTTGAAATTGTTCAAGTCATCAGAAACAGGAGTTCCACTCGACAGCAATTCACCATTACTATCGCATCCATTTAGTTGGGTAGTTCCTGACTCGATGTAAAGTGGAGATCGCATAAAACTTCTGTCATTAGCGACAATTCCGCATAGTAACATAGAATGTGTCGTTCCTTCTATAGCATGCATTATTCCGTTTTCAACTTGCCCGGTAGCTACTGTATCTCTTGTCATCATATCTATTATGAGCACGCTTCCAGTGTAATTAGGCTGACCGATATTTCCTTCTATTCTAAATTTGGATTCTCCTCCGTATCCGATGCTCGCAACCATTAGGAGGATAAGTGTGGTAATTGTTTTTTTGTTCATAATGCTTAAAGTTTTAATAATGTACAAAGATAAACAATTATCAGATTTATATCGTTTGTTTACAAAATAATCCTTTATATATTAACGAACTTTAAGATACGAAGGTTGAAAAATGTGTATTCTTGTCAAACATAGAATATACACCTGTTTTATCACCGTCCTTATCTTGAATCTTTTCTAGTATTTCATTTGCTTCACGTGCATATTCTGGTTTATTCCATTTGTCGGCAGCCAGCAACAATGCTGTTACAAAATAGATTTCTCCATCCGAGGCATTGCTATACCCGAAAGCAGTTCCATCAGGTTTGCACTGCCAATAGAAATAGCCATCCCATACTAAATCTTCAGTATATGCCATATATATCTTGGCCCAACGCCACAGTTTGTCAAATTCCGCGTGATGATTGAGTTGCACGCATATTTCGCAATTAATAAAGAAGAAGTAACATAAAAAAAAACTATTCACCTCTAATCAACTTTGCAAAAAGCAGTATGTTTAAAAGGTGAATAGTTTTATATATATTCTAAATGCAGAGCATCTATATTTTTATATTAGCTTATTATGGATGCTGCTTCTTGAATTGATCAAGCTGAGTAAAACAGTGTCGGTTAATGATTTCCTCCAATTTCCGATCTAAGTTGTTGCAGATGTAGCAACGATGATCGAACACCATCATTTCTCCATTCTGGGGTGAATATGACTTCCAAGGAGAAAGACCAGGAATATTCGGATTACCAGTCTTTGCAAAATGAGCCCATACATCACTCATCGTATTTGCCAAAGCCAAATCTTCCTTAGTTGGATTTGGTACAATATTCTTCGCCTGATGAAGTCGATTGAAACAGAAAGGCAATTCATTTCCATGCACAGATCCCTTACTTACTGGTGAGCGCCAGGTAAACATGTAAACATAAGTCTGTGCCAGACGGTGCTTGGATATATAATCGGCCGTGAGGATAGTCTTTGGCCGGAATAACCAGTCGATACTCAGCAAATCCTGTGGAGTGCAATCCTCATAGGCTTCCTCGAAGGCCTTGATATAATCATAAGTATCTTCTCCAAAGGTTTTCTCTAACTCTTCACGTGCCTGAACTTCAGATATGTCCTTCTTGTATTTAAGTGGCTGAAGCTCATTGAAAGTAGTTCCTATTAAAAGAGGTATATAGTCGCTGAAACTTGCAAAACCTGGTTGAAAGGTTGTTGTACCAAATCCTCGCCATCGGGAGTAGGACCAAATCCCCACATCATAGGTGTACCTGGTTTACGAGTGCCTATGCTTGCAGACATTGCTCGATTTCCGGCTTCTACGAGTTTATCATAAGGTACTTTCTGAATGCTATCAATATTAGTCTCATCGATACCCAATTCCTTTAATACCGCTTTGCCCAATGATTGGGTCATTTCCTTAGTATTAACATTCAGGATGGTACCACTCATTATAATTGCTTTGTTAAAAAGACCGCGGGCCTTAGGCATACAAAGCAGAGTGCCTACTTTGCCTCCACCACCCGATTCTCCAAAGATGGTTACATTATTTGGATCACCGCCAAATTGGCGGATATTGTCGCGAATCCATTCCAAGCCCTGAATAATGTCGAGCATTCCCACATTGCCGGAATGCTTATATTTTGGAGATACTCCTGAAAGATCGAGAAATCCCAATATATTAAGTCGGTGATTTAAACTAACTACTACTACATCCTTCTTGGCAAGCTGCTGACCTGGATCCCATTCTGAAGTACCCGAATGAAAGCCACCACCGTGCAACCATAGCATAACAGGCTTATGAGCCTTCAAGTCGGTTGTCCATACATTTAGTACGCAGGAGTTTTTTTCAGACATTTGTTCCTCTGTCATTGGCTGTGCGGATGGCTGCATCGCTTGAGGTCCCCAATGATCGCATTTTCTGATACCTTTCCATTTTTCAGCAGGCAATGGAGGTAAGCATCGCTCTACCTTGGCATAAGGTATTCCAAGAAAAGCCATTGTTCCTTCTTGAACCGTTCCACTTACCTTTCCTGAAACGGTGCTCACAACTGTTTCGGGAACAGCTTCCTGCGCACTCAAGGAGAGAGTAAACATTGTGGTCAAGAGTAAAATTATTCGTTTCATTTCTAGCGCATTATAATTTCTTAGTTCTTAGATTGCAAAAGTAACAAATAATATTCAGATGGAAAAGAAATCTGACAATTTTTTATTTAAACTTTCAAAAATTACTGATGGATGAATCATTCCTGCAGTAATCAGGGCCTGAAAGAATGAAAAAAGACATCTCACTTTCCGAAAGCCACAAGCATCACGGCTATTGAGGAGTTATAGTTATTTTGGGATATGAAAGCATGAGTGGAAGGTTTGCTTCACACTCATGTAAGTTAGCATTTAATTTGATTAAAGAATATTAATCTGTAAATATCACATAATACGAAAATAATCTGAGTACTTTTTCAATACATCATTTTCACTTTTCGAAGTAATATTATATATAAGTCTATATGTTATTTTCCGCTTAAATATCTTTGAATTTACTGGTATAGAGATGACTTCATTTACAGAAGATGATAATGGTATAAAAACAACGGACTTGGAAAAAGCACCAAACCCCCTCATATACCCTAGTATATCAGGTATCCACCATACTATTTTCTTTTTTAAATATCCTTCGAGAGAGATTGTTACCTTGACATTCTCTGATGAAGAATTATTTAATGATAACTTAATAGTATCATTCGTACAGTATACTTTAGATATTTTTTCAACCTTTATGCTATCTATCATTCTTTGAGCATTGATATTAAAAGGGAAAAAAGCAGCAAACATTATTAACAAAAGATTTTTCATCTATCAGTTCCTCCATATGTTAATTGTTAAACCTTTTTTAGAATCATGCATATATTCCTTGTCATTATACTTGAATTTCTGGAAGGATGGATTGCAGAAATATGGGATAATGCTAATTCTCATTCACGCTTACATTTGATTTACAAAGACAAAAATAAACAAAATATCGCATAACTGAGAATAGTTTGCTTATTATTTTCATTTTTTGTGATAGTTGCAGGCAGAGGACAAGAATATCATAGCAGCAGAGGTATTTAGACGTCCGCGATAGCATGTAACCAGCCTGTATAATATTTAACTAACTCACAAAAAGCTATCATGCGTTACCCGATTGAGAACAGCAAAATGATTTCTGATAAAAGCAGTCGGGTCAGTATAGAAAGTATCCGAGTTTTGAATAATGCTGAATGGGTGCTAATATTCTAGGGAATTGTCTGTTGAAAAAGGAAGAAACTTACATTTCTCCCTGCCTAAAGCATCATAGATAACTAAGGAATACGCAGAGCTAGAATTGATGACAGAAAGCCGCAGAAAAGGATTATTCTAAACTCATCGAACTCACATTATATTAATGTTTTAATGTTCTTAAAATTAGTAAAATGAAATAAACAATGCAAAAACCCTAATTCTTTAAAGGAAGTTTTTATTTAAAATTCATTTTTTTGGCACAACTTTTGCATTATACAAGAAAAGAGTTATATTTGCATAGTAAAAAGATTAAAAGAAAGGAATTATATATATGACGAGTCAGTTTTCACCAAAGGTATCTGAAATTCTGGCATTCAGCCGTGAAGAAGCTTCACGACTGGCTAGCAGATCCGTAGGCCCTGAGCATCTATTGCTAGGACTGATGCGCGAAAAGAATGGCATCATCACAAGTCTGCTCGACCGATTTCAGATCAACAAGAAGTCGGTGAAGGAGAAACTTGAGCAAAGGGTTCGGGAAGATGAACTTCAGGAGCCTGTTATTGCATCCGATTTAGTGTTAAACGAAAAAGCTAGCAATATTCTGAAACTCGCTGTACTTGAGGCACGTATACAACGTACAACCACTGTGGATACCCAGCATTTGCTGTTGGCTATTCTCCATGATCAAGTAAACAATGGAGCGAAGGAAGTGCTTGAAATGAATAATATGAATTACGAAGATACTCTTACCTATTTAAAACAGATGGCAGGTCACCCTCATGACGGTTTGTCACTTCCAGACGACGACATCGATGACGAGGAAGAAGATAGTTCTATGAGCCATTCTCAAAGTGGTAACAGTTCATCCAAACAGTCTACAACAACTACAGCAAGTAAGTCGGGCAACGGAAAAACTCCAGTGCTCGATAATTTCTCTACCGACCTTACAAAGGCTGCAGCAGAAGGAAAACTAGACCCTGTAGTAGGTAGAGAGAAAGAAATTCAGCGCGTTACTGAGATTCTTGGACGCCGAAAGAAAAACAACCCTATATTAATAGGTGAACCGGGTGTTGGAAAGAGTGCCATTGTAGAAGGATTGGCACAACTCATCGTGAAGCATCAAACATCCCCTATCCTATTTAATAAGCGTGTGGTAAACTTGGACATGACAGGCATTGTGGCTGGAACCAAGTATCGTGGTCAGTTCGAAGAACGCATACGTGCAATTATCAAGGAGTTGGAACAGAATCCTGACATCATTGTATTCATCGACGAGATCCATACTATCATCGGTGCTGGTAGCACTCCAGGAAGCATGGATGCCGCAAATATTCTGAAACCTGCATTGGCAAGAGGTACTATTCAGTGCATTGGTGCAACAACCCTCGATGAATATCGCAACAGTATCGAGAAGGATGGCGCTTTGGAACGTAGATTCCAGAAGGTTATAGTTGAGGCCACTACACCAGAGCAGACACTTCAGATTCTCGAGAATATCAAAGAAAGATACGAGGCACACCATCATGTCAGCTATACTGACGAAGCTTTAAAATTGTGTGTCAAATTGACAGATAGATACGTGACAGATCGTTTCTTCCCTGACAAAGCAATCGATGTTCTCGATGAAGTTGGTTCTAGAGTTCACTTACAGCATGCCACTATTCCACCTGAGGTGACAGAATTACAGAAACAAATTGAGGAGGTGAAGCTGAAGAAGCAATCTGCCGTACAGAATCAGAATTTCGAACTTGCTGCAGGTTTCCGCGACAAGCAAACAGAACTAGAACAGGAGTTGAAACATCTTGAAGAATCATGGAGCAAGGGTGAAACTGGTGATCGTGAAGTCATTGACGAGAATCAAGTTGCCGATGTGGTGAGCATGATGACTGGCGTTCCTGTTCAACGTATGGCTGAGGCTGAGGGCGCAAGACTCCGCAATCTTGGCAATGTTCTCAAGGGAGATGTAATTGCTCAGGATAATGCTATCGACAAGATGGTGAAGGCTATTCAGCGAAATCGTGTAGGATTGAAAGATCCAAATCACCCTATTGGCGCATTTATGTTCCTCGGTCCAACTGGTGTCGGAAAAACTTATCTGGCAAAGAAACTAGCAGAACAGTTATTCGGCAGTGATGAAGCACTTATCCGTGTGGATATGAGCGAATATAGCGAGAGCTTCAACACATCTCGACTGGTAGGAGCTCCTCCTGGATATGTAGGCTACGAGGAAGGTGGACAGCTGACAGAGAAAGTACGTCGCCACCCTTATTCAATCGTTTTGCTGGATGAGATCGAGAAAGCACATAGCAATGTATTCAATATGTTGCTTCAGGTACTCGATGAAGGACGTCTGACAGATGGCAATGGTCGTTTGGTTGATTTCCGAAACACCATCATTATCATGACCTCTAATGCCGGTACCCGTCAGTTAAAAGAATTTGGCCGCGGCGTAGGTTTTAATGCAGGAGGCACTACTAATGGTCTGGCCTTGAATGACCAGGACAAGGAGTATGCACGCAGCATTATCCAAAAGAGTCTGAGCAAGCAATTCTCTCCAGAATTCCTTAACCGTCTCGATGAGATAATCACCTTTGACCAGCTCGACCTTGAGGCTATCAAGAAGATAATCGACATAGAACTTCGTGGTCTTTTCAAACGAGTAGAAGGAATGGGTTATCACCTAACAATCACCGACAAGGCGAAAGAATTTGTGGCAACAAAGGGATATGATGTGCAATTTGGTGCCCGTCCTTTAAAGCGAGCTATTCAGAATTATATCGAGGATGGCGTATGTGAGAGACTCCTCGATGGACTTCAGCCAGGAGAGACCATTTCCATCGGCAAGAATCCAAATAAAGACGAACTAACATTTAAATAATGTGGAATGTTGGATGTTGAGTGATGAATAATGAATATTTACTGCTCGACATTCAACATTTAAAATTTTTCTAAGTAATAATTTTGCAGATAAGCAAAAAAGCATTATCTTTGCAAGTGCTTTTGAAAAAGCCGATATGGCTCAGTTGGTAGAGCAACGCATTCGTAATGCGTAGGTCCCGGGTTCGAGTCCCGGTATCGGCTCATTAGTGTGAAAAACTCATCTACGCTTTTCAACCTCTACTTGCGGTAATAGCTCAGTTGGTAGAGCATTGGCTTCCCAAGCCGAAGGTCACGGGTTCGAGCCCCGCTTACCGCTCCATTGAAACATTAAATCTATTAAAATAATGAATGAGCTTTTTAATGTAAAGGATTACGTGGTTGTAATCACTGGTGGTACAGGTGTTCTTGGTCGTTGCATCGCTAAGTATCTTGCTAAGCAGGGTGCAAAGATTGCTATCCTCGGTCGTAAGGAAGAGGTTGGCAATGTGATTGTTGAAGATATCAAGAAAGAAGGTGGTGTTGCCAAATTCTACAAAACTGACGTTATGGATCAGGCAGTTGTAGAAAAGAATTGCGAGGATATTCTTGCTGATTTCGGTCGTGTTGACACTCTCCTGAATGCTGCTGGTGGAAATATGGCAGGTGCTGTTATCAGCCCAGAGCAGACTTTCTTCGACCTCGATCCTGCACAGTTCCAGAAAGTACTCAGTCTAAACCTCACAGGTACAGTAATCCCTACACAGGTATTCCTTCGTCCTATGGTTAAGCAAGGTAAGGGAAGCATCATTAACTTCTCTAGTATGGCTGCTTTCCGCCCTATGACACGTGTATGTGGCTATGCAGCTGCTAAGGCTGGCATCAGTAACTTCACAGCATATATGGCTACAGAAACAGCAAAGAAATTTGGTGAGGGTATCCGTGTTAATGCCATCGCTCCTGGTTTCTTTATCACAGAACAGAATCGTGACCTTCTCACTAACCCTGATGGCAGCTATACACAGCGTGGTCAGGATGTTATCCGCCAGACTCCATTCGGCCGTATGGGTGAGCCAGAGGAACTTTGCGGAACTATCCAGTATTTGATGAGTGACGCAGCAAAATTCGTTACAGGTACTGTAGCTGTTGTTGATGGTGGCTTCAACAGTTTCGCTATGTAATATCGCATTTATTTAGAATCAAGATAACTCCTCCGAAATTCCGGAGGAGTTTTTTTGTATATCACCTATCGAAAATGCTTCATTCTTTAAATTATGAAACACATTACGCAAACCTTTACGCAAAGTTTTCGTATGTTTTATGGTGATTCTATCGCTTATTTTAGTATCTTTGCACTGCAAACTAGAAATGTAATAACTAAAACATTATAAACAAACTATGTCTGAATTAAAATCATTGAACAAGCTTACTGCTCCTAAGAGCGTAATGCCTGAAAGAATCATTCAGTTTGGTGAGGGTAACTTCCTCCGTGCATTCGTTGACTGGATCATCTTCAACATGGACCAGAAAACTAACTTCAACTCTTCTGTAGTTGTAGTTCAGCCTATCGATCGTGGTATGGTAGAGTGGCTTAACGGTCAGGATGGTCTTTATCACGTAAATCTCCAGGGTAGAGAGAATGGTCAGCCTGTCAACTCTTTGACACGTATCGACGTTATTTCTCGTGCTCTGAATCCATATTCTCAGAACCAGGCTTTCATGGCATTGGCTGAGCAGCCAGAGATGCGTTTCATCATCTCTAATACAACAGAGGCTGGTATCAACTTCGATGATACATGTAAGTTCACAGATGCTCCTGCAGCTTCTTACCCAGGTAAGTTGGTTCAGCTCCTCTTCCACCGTTACAAGTATTTCAATGGTGATCCTTCTAAGGGTATGATCCTCATGCCATGTGAGTTGATCTTCTTGAACGGTCATCACTTGAAGGAGTGCATCTATCAGTATATCGAACTTTGGAAGGAAGACCTCGGCGCTGACTATCAGGGCTTCAAGGACTGGTTCACTAACTATTGCTACGTATGTGCAACATTGGTAGACCGTATCGTTCCAGGTTTCCCTCGTGACACCATCAAGGAAATCCAGGAGAAGGTTGGTTATAAGGATAACTTGGTTGTTAAGGCTGAGACTTTCCACCTCTGGGTTATTGAGAAGGCTGAGAACATGACAGTTGAGCAGATGAAGGAGGAATTCCCTGCTGAGAAGGCTGGTCTTCACGTTCTCATCACAGACAACGAGAAGCCATACCACGCACGTAAGGTTACATTGTTGAATGGTCCTCACACTGTTCTCTCTCCTGTTACATACTTGAGTGGTGTTAATATTGTTCGTGATGCTTGCAACCACCCAGTTCTTGGTAAGTATATCCACAAGGTACAGTTTGATGAGTTGATGCAGACTCTCGACCTCCCTATGGATGAGCTTCAGAAGTTTGCTGCTGACGTTCTCGAGCGTTTCGACAACCCATTCGTAGATCATCAGGTAACTTCAATTATGTTGAATAGCTTCCCTAAGTTCGAGACTCGTGACCTTCCAGGTTTGAAGATCTACTTGGAGCGTAAGGGTGAGCTTCCTCAGGGCTTGGTATTTGGTCTTGCAGCAATCATCACTTACTACAAGGGTGGTAAGCGTGAGGATGGTGCAGAAATCGTACCAAACGATGCTCAGGAGATTATGGATCTGCTCAAAGAGCTTTGGGCTACTGGCGATACTCGCAAGGTTGCTGAGGGTGTACTTGGTGCTACAGATGTTATCTGGAAGGAAAGCAAGGAAGACCTCAATAAGGTTCCTGGTTTGACTGATCTCGTTGTTAAGTACCTCGACCTTATCCAGGAGAAGGGTATGCTTGAGGCTGTTAAGACAATTCTGTAAAACTATCGAGATCTCTAAACAGATCTTTATATACAAAGGATGAATTTCAATTATTTTGGAGTTCATCCTTTTTTACTTTCAAATACGAGAAATATGAAAAAACTTCTAGTTATCATAGCTGCTCTGTTTATGGCAGCAAGTGCAAATGCACAGATTTGTCATAAGCACAAGAAAGTTCATACAACTTGCTGTAAATCGGATTCTTGTGCAATCGTTGAAAAATGGTTGGATTCTAATGTATGGAGAAATGGCTTCACTAAGGCTAGTCCTGCCAAACAAGTTGACTTGATGAATTTCTATCACCAGTATAATAAAAATCAAGAACAATGGAATGCTTTATTCAACTGGCTCCAGAATACCGACCTCCTTTCTATCGAAAAAGGAAAGTATCCCATTGAAGGTACTTCATTAGTAGCAAGTGTTGAGGATTCCTCAAATGGAGATTTAGAAAAACGAAGATCAGAAAGTCATCGGAGAAAAATTGATTTCCAGTATGTGGTTAAAGGTATCGAAGGCTTTGCCCTACTCGATCACAAATCTAGTAAAGAAGGAAAGTATGATACTAAAAAGGATGTCATACACTATGACTATGATAAGTCAAAGACAAACTTCTTTAAAAGTGTTCCAGGTAGTTTCAATATCTTTTTCCCTAGTGACTGGCATATTGCTAAAGTTGCCACAGAGGAAAAAGATCAGAATATTCGAGTAATCGTTATAAAAGTTGATTACAAGGATTAACGATTCTTGTTCTTAACATACCAGTTATGAACAAACATATTGTAAATCGAAAGACTTGCAACTAATAAGATAAGGCTGACTATCATAGTCAGCTTTACTTGTTGATTATCTATCAGCTGAATTTCAGATTCCGTTGCAGTAAGAACAGGCTGTCTCAACAATCCAATCCCAACAAACAATCCAATTGCTATTCCAGTTTCCCAACCAAGGAAGAAAGTACTATGACTTGTACCACGCTGACAATGATCGGCAAGTTTAATAAAGAACAAAAGGAATCGGCTGCCAATAATTCCAATACCAAAACCAATTAATACTGGAGCAACAAAAACAATACCCGAGATATTACGAGTATAATAATGAATAAGTATGGCTGCTCCCATTGAAATAATACCAGTAATTACCTCACTCTTCAAATCGGCATTGGCAAAAGCGAATTTCTCAGCTAATAAGGCAAGGACAAATCCTATGAATATCATTCCAAAGAACATATCGCTACGAGGTAGTGATATCATTAATCCTATAACGGTTGTAATCAGAATTAAATTGAAAAACAACCACATTCCCTGAGGCATAAAGAATCTGTCGAAACAGAATCTTTTCATGTTCTCGCTTGGAGCCTTAAATGGGAATTTAATCATATTGATTAAACAGATGGCTATCAGAGAAAGTGCTATCGCAGAGAACAATACAATATTATAAGAATGTGAGAGTTGGAAGACTCCCAAGGATAATAATGGTCCAAAAGATAACGCAAACCTCGAAAACCAAGCAGCTATATGATTAGCTTCTGTTCGTTGGAAACTCTCACAAGTATCAATTATCAATGTACTAGACAATGTCATCTGTGAAAGACCATAAAAAGCTCCCATTAAGAATCGTATAACCAAAATCGCATAGAAACAATATTGGGCTGGAACAAACTTGTCTAAATAGTTTAACAGAAGTATTGTAACATCCACCCCCAGAATGGAATATATGCAGACTTTGTTTCGGCGATACTTCTGGATATAATAAGAAACAGAAGGTCCAAAAGCAAAAATACCAACACCGAATACACCCATAGCCAAAGCGGTTTGGATTGGTGAAAAACCACCCAAAAACATGTGAGGTGGAATGGCTGGAATAAGCATATATACACTCATTGTAATGAGCAAATTAGCAATTGCCATCAGCCAGAACTCGCGATGCCAGAGCTTTATGTGTACAGGTGTATTCTGTGTATCCATTAATAACTTTCGCTTTCGTTAGGGAAAGTGGTGTCCTTTACACTCTTGATGTACTCTTGAACACCATCAGTCATGCACTTATTTACATCAGCAAAATGACGAAGGAACTTAGGTTTGAAACCTTGTGTCATTCCTAATGCATCAGCATAGACAAGAACCTGTCCATCTGTTTCATTTCCAGCGCCAATTCCGATAGTAGCGGCATTCACTTCACGTGTAACTTCTGCGGCAAGTTTTGCAGGAACTTTTTCCAAAGTTATTCCAAAAACTCCCGCTTCATCAAGTGCCTTTGCATCAGCAAGTAGTTTCTCTGCTTCTGCCTCTTCCTTCGCACGCAAACCATAGCCTCCAAATTTATGAATGCTTTGAGGAGTGAGACCAAGATGACCCATAACAGGAATACCTGCATCAACGATACCTTTAACAGTATCAGCTATTTCTACTCCACCTTCCATTTTTACAGCATCCGCTCCACTCTCCTTGATAATTCGGATAGCATTACGAATACCCTCCTCACGACTAACCTGATAGCTGCCTAAAGGCATATCACAGATAACGAGGCAATGGTTACATGCACGTGCTACAGAACGAGCATGATAGATCATCTGATCCATAGTAATTGGTAATGTATCTGCGTTACCAGCCATTACATTTGAAGCAGAGTCACCAATGAGTATTCCATCAATTCCTGCTGCATCTATAATGCCTGCGGTCGTATAATCGTAAGCAGTTAGCATAGTGATTTTCTCACCTGCATTTTTCATTTCAACGAATGTATTCGCTGTAATTTTTTTCTTGTCGGTTGTTAAGTATCCCATTTTTTAATTTGTCTTTTCGAGATGCAAAGTTACTAATAATTAATGAGAAGAGGCAACTATTTCGCACAATTTTGTATAATCCAGGCCTTTATAGTCCTTGATTATATAATCGCAATAATCTTTTATAGACTCTTCAGAATTAGTTGTTGCAAGCCCCATAGTAAACTCACCCGCTGCTCTAACAGCCTTCAAACCATTGAAGCTGTCCTCGAAGCCAACGCATTCCTCTGGTTGAACACCGAAAATTGCAGCACCTTTTAAATAACAATCAGGATCTGGCTTACTTTTCTCAAAATTCTCACTGGTAAGAACGCGGTGAAACAAACCAAGGAATTCAGGATGTGCATCATATACACTCTTCATCTTAGCACGGTTGCTACTTGTTACTACAGCGCACTTTACACCATTTCGCTTCAAGCTATTCACGAAGTCAACCAAACCATCAATATACTCGAATTTCATGTTCTTTTCAAACGCATTTAAGCGTTCGGTAATCTTGGATTGTTCGTCCTTTGCATCAGCAAAATGTTCCTCGTAAATCTGAACGAGTGTCTTACCTTTTATTTTCTTGTACATATCCTTGATTTCAGGATGATACAACTCACACTGTTCCTTCCAGAACACATCATATTGACTTTCGGTATCAAAAACAACACCGTCAAGGTCAAATAAACCAGCTTTAATCATCTTTTTACCTTATTTACAATTTCAGATTGCAAAGTTACAAAAAATAATTCGTACCTTTGTAAAATATTTAAAGAATAAACATTAAAAAGAATTAGCGTGACAGAACTAATAACAAAATATTTCCCTCAGCTTAGCGAGGAACAGAAAAAACAATTTGAGGCACTCGATGGTCTTTACCGTGATTGGAATGCTAAGATTAATGTGATCAGCCGTAAGGATATTGATAATCTTTATGAGCATCACATTCTCCATTCATTGGCTATTGCTATGGCTATTCGCTTCAAACCGGGAACTGAAATTCTCGACTTTGGTACTGGTGGCGGCTTCCCTGGTATTCCTTTGGCTATTATGTTCCCTGAGGTGAAGTTTAAACTTATCGATGGAACGGGCAAAAAGATTCGTGTAGCCACTGAAGTTGCAAATGCTATCGGTCTGAAAAACGTGAACGCCGTGCATCTCCGTGGTGAGGAGGAAAAAGGGAAATATGATTTTGTTGTTAGTCGCGCTGTTATGCCTCTGGGCGATTTAATGAAGATTATCAAGAAGAACTTCAAGAAAGATTCAAAGAATGCCCTTCCTAATGGATTGATATGCCTGAAAGGTGGTAACCTCATTGAAGAGTTGAAAGACTATAGCAAGGTTGCTGAGATTACTCCTTTAGAGACTTTCTTTGAGGAGGACTGGTTCAAAGAGGATAAAAAACTCATTTACGTTCCAGTTTAACGCTAATTCAAAAATTTCTAATACAATGCTGAATATACAAAAGTTTGAAGTAAACCCTATCCGTGAGAATTGCTATGTGGTAAGTGATGAGACCAAAGAAGCAGTAATCATCGATTGTGGTGCATACTATGAAGAAGAAAGACAAGCTATTGTCGACTATATAACAGAAAATGACTTAAAGCCAAAACATCTTCTAGCTACCCATGGCCATTTAGACCATAACTTTGGTAACAATACCATTTTCGACAACTATGGCTTAAAGCCTGAAGTTTCTGATGGTGATGAAGAGTATATGCTTGGTCTAAAACAGCAGGCATCAGATATGTTTGGCATGGATATCGATTATGATTTTCCTGCCATCGATCATTATTTTGAGGATGGAGAAACTATCAAGTTCGGCTCTCATGAGTTTTCTATTATCAAAACTCCCGGCCATACAAATGGATCGGTAGCATTCTATTGCAAGGAGGAGAAGGTAATGTTCACTGGAGACACCTTATTTAAAAGTAGCATTGGCCGAACTGATTTCAAGGGAGGAAGCAGTTTTATGATTATGCTAAGTCTCAGAGAATTGGCACAACTTCCAGACGATACTATCGTTTTACCAGGACACGGGGAACAGACTAGCATCGGCTATGAATTAGCTTCTAATCCATATATGGACCGATAATATCAAACACAAACAACTGGACATTGAACTTAAAGGAAAAGATAATATTAGGCATAGACCCGGGTACTAACGTTATGGGATATGGCGTGATCAAGGCTGTAGGCAACAAAGCCCAGTTAGTGGTCATGGGCATTATTGATATGCGTAAGGAAAAGGATCCGTATCTGCGTTTGGGCAAAATATTTGATCGGGTTACAGGTATTATTGACGAATATCTTCCTGATGAGATGGCTATTGAGGCACCTTTCTTTGGCAAGAACGTACAATCTATGCTGAAATTGGGAAGAGCCCAAGGCGTTGCTATCGCAGCAGCCATTCATCATAGCGTGCCAATTCATGAGTATGCGCCTTTAAAGATCAAGATGGCAATTACAGGACAAGGACAGGCATCAAAAGAGCAAGTAGCAGGAATGCTTCAGAGGCTCTTGAATATTAGTGATGAGGATATGCCTAAATTTATGGACGCTACAGATGCCTTGGGTGCTGCTTATTGTCATTTCCTTCAGTCGAATGCACCAGAAACCAATGCCAAGCACTATGGCAGTTGGAAAGATTTCGCACTGAAAAATAAAGAGAGAATTAAACGATAGATGTTATTAGCAGTCAAAGAAACAACTAATACATCTGTATAAATGTAAAGAGAGATGCAGAAGATTATTAAAATTGAAAATGGTGTGCCACGTATGCCTCAGTGGAGAATGGCAGAACCAGTAAACTTTGAATCATGCGAAGGTGAGCATATTGCTGTAGTTGGCCCTAATGGGGGTGGCAAGTCAATGCTGATTGATATCATAGTGGGACGACACCCATTATTGATGCATGATCCTGAATACGATTTTGCGCCAAGCACCAAGGAATTGGTAAGCGACAATATAAAATACATAACGTTCCGCGATAGCTATGGAGGTGACAATGACCGCACCTACTATCTGCAACAGCGCTGGAACCAGATGGAAATAGATAAAGAGACTCCTGTTGTAGGAGACAAATTGGAAGAGGCTTTCAAACTATCTGGTGAGGATACTACAGAGAGACGTGAGTTACAGAAACATATCTATGATCTCTTTCACATGGAGCATCTGTTAGATAAGTATGTAATCTTACTTTCCAGTGGTGAACTTCGAAAGTTTAAACTTGCCTCTACCCTCTTTTCTGAGCCTCGCGTGCTTATCATGGATAATCCTTTCATCGGATTAGATGCTGATACACGTGATCAACTGAAGGAATTACTGAAGATAATCTCTAAAGAGCGTGCACTTCAGATTATCCTTGTGCTGAGTAAGAGTGATGATATACCTGACTTTATCACACATGTGGTGGAAGTGAAGGATATGAAGGTTCTGCCAAAACTGACGAAAGAGGAATTTCTCGCAAATCGTCCTCCATTCCCAACTCGCGTGTTGAGTGCGGAAAAAGAAGAGGCTATTATTAATTTGCCGTATAAGGATGAAGAGTATCACACAGAGGAAGTCGTAAAGATGAACAAAGTGAGAATACAATATGGTGAACGCACCATCCTTCAAGACCTTGATTGGACAGTATTAAATGGTGAACGCTGGGCATTAAGTGGACAAAATGGTGCAGGTAAATCTACTCTTTTGAGTTTGGTGTGCGCTGACAATCCACAGAGTTATGCTTGTGATATCACCCTTTTTGGTAATCAAAGAGGAAGTGGCGAAAGTATCTGGGATATAAAGAAACATATTGGCTATGTTTCACCAGAGCTTCATCGTGCATATCAAAGAGATATGCCTGCTATCAGAATTGTCGCTTCTGGCTTGAAAGATTCTGTAGGACTCTATGTAAAACCATCAGAAGGCGATTACGAAAAGTGCAGATTCTGGATGAGTATGTTTGGACTTGAGGGACTTGAGGAAACTACTTTCCTGAAACTTTCCAGTGGAGAGCAACGCCTCGTCTTATTGGCACGAGCATTTGTGAAAGACCCTGAATTGCTGATTTTGGATGAGCCACTTCATGGATTGGACAACAGCAATCGTCGTTTGGTAAAGGATGTTATAGAGGCATTCTGTAAGAGAAAGAATAAGACTATGATCATGGTAACTCACTATAAAGAAGAGTTGCCTGCATGTATAAATAATAGTATATATTTAAAACGTCACATATAATGAAGAAAACACTTTTGTTACTTGCGATGGCTAGCCTGTTTACAATGGCAGCTCCCGCACAAGAGGTGCTCAAGGAAATTGAGAAGACGGCAAAAGCCATCAAGAATGACACGACAAAGGACTTGACAACCCGTCGTGTTGCTTCTTTCAAGGTAGATGCTATTACGTATCTGCGTCAGAAAGTTACGCCATCAATTCTTACTGCGCTAAATTCAAATCCCCAGGATATGAAGTCTTATAACGAGAATATTAAGCTCCTCAACGAGCAGGCTCTCGCTATGTATGAGTACGTTAACCTTTATATCCGCCGTTTGGATGATAGCAAAAAGAAGAACCGAGCTATGGTGACTTATTTCTTCCAGCAGGCAACTGTTGAGAATAGTCTGTTCCATGATACAGATACAGAATACGTTCTCTCATGGTTTAACCGTCCTGATTATCTAGTTCCTTTCTCTTTGGATTGTAACTGGAAAAAGGCACTTGCCTTTATGCGAAATGTGGATTGGAGTGACAAATAACTTTTATCTCTATAAAATAAAAAAGCCTCTCTTTTTACAGAGAGGCTTTTTTATTCAATAATAATTATTTTTTCTTGACTTTCAACTTAGGAATCTTGATAGTCTGTCCTTCAGTTACTGAAGTACCATTCAAAGCTTCTAAATAACACTCCATGCCAGGACCAAGATAAGCCTTACTCAAGCCCTTGATAGTTTGACCCTTTTTTGCCTTTATCGTTTTATCAATACCGACAATTATATAAGCTCCATGGCGAATTCTCGCATCAGTATTGTATTTTGCATAAGCATCGGCTGGATTATTATCAACTTTTTGCTCTACAGTTTTTGAGGTTTTAGCTACTTCTGGCTTTGTTTCAGCTTTTACTTCAACATTCTCTGTAGCTTCCTCTTTTTCCTTAGCTTTCTCAGCTTGCTCTATAGCATCAGCAGGAGCTTTCATTCTATCCGCATCTTCCTTTGCTTTTTTCTCTATCACTCTTTGTTGTTGAGTAGCAATACTATTTTTAAGATGCTGATTCTCCGTTTTCAACTGTTCCAGTTGACTTTCTGCTTTACTATAACTTGAATAGAAGTAGATACATCCAATTATTAGAGCAACAATTACTGCACCTCCAATATAGGCAAAATATTTTTTTATCGTAAATGAGAAAGAATCATCCTCCTCATAATAATAAGGTTCTTCTGATTCCTCATCCTCATCATCTTCCTCTTCTACAACACTGCCATTCTCTTCTTTGTTATCAGACTCGGCAGTAAGAGTTTCTTCTCTTGTAACTTCACTTGTTTCTGAAACAAAAGATTCCTTTTGGGGAGTTTCTATTACCTCATCTAATTCATCCTCTTCACCTGAAGCAGAATCTTCAGGAACAAGATCATCGGTTGATGAACTTTCTGTATTTTGGACTCCCTCGGAAAGTATTACATCTTCTGCATCATTTTCAGAGTTGATTGTTTCATCTGTTGCTTCCTCAATACTGCTTATCACTTCATCTGCTTCGTCTTCAAAAGTATCTTCTCTTGATTCTTCTACAACAGGAGTTTCCTCTACAATATCTTCTTTATCTTCAACTTCCTTAACTTCATCTTGAGGTGTTTCTTTTACAGTATCAAGTATTTGATCTGAAGTATTAACATCACCACCCTCATTGGTTACTTCTGAGTCGAATACAGAATCTTCCTCTACATCGGAATCTTCTTCTGTAGTATCAGTGTCATATTTTTCATCTATAACATTGAAATCTACCCCATCATTTACCTCTACAGTTTCAAACTGAGCAAATGGACGGTTTACAATTTCCTTGATGATTGTATCTGGAGTAAAAGTGATTTTTTCTCGACCTTCGATAACAATTCGCTCACCAGTATTCACATTGATGCTTTCACGGTCCTTAGTCTTTAAAATTTTGAAAGTACCAAGTCCCTTGATTTTCACCTGCTTGTCATTCTTCAGTCCTTCGGCAACCACCTCGAACATCATCTTGGCAAAAATATCAGCATCACTTTGCTTAAGGCCATTCTTCTCGACAAGAATTTTGGCTATATCAGAAATTCTACTCATTTTCACCTCCGTTCTTTAATTGTTCCTTGACAGATGCCACAGGGCGGAAGCCCAAAACAAGTTTAGGTGGAACTAACATTCTTTTCTTTGTGGTAGGATTTACCACAATACGCTCCATACGCTTCTTCACATCAAAAGTTCCAAACCCAGGAATTCCAACAGCCTCACCCTGCTCAAACTGAAGAGTCATTGCATCGATTACATTGCGCACCAGTTTCTGGGTATCCTCCTGTGTATACCCTGAGCGGTCGGCTAGTTCACTTATGTACTCTTTGTTATTCATAATAAAAACACAACAAATGATTTGTTTGGCTAGTTTATTTTTATTTTACGACAGATCCGAAGAGATCGAATTCATCGCTGTTTTTCATTTTCACATTATAGAAACTTCCCACTCTGAGCTGTTTCTCTTTTACTGGTATCAGAACTTCTGGATCTACTTCAGGAGAGCAGAACTCTGTTCTACCAACATAATATTCGCCTTCCTTTCGGTCGATAATCACTTTCATAGTCTTACCAACCTTTTGTGCCTCTATGTCTGTAGAGATTTCCTCTTGTATAGCCATCAACTCATCCAAACGAGCTTGTTTTACAGCCTCAGGAACATCATCTTCGTAATGTTCTGCACTGTATGTACCTTCCTCTTCAGAATATGCAAAAGCACCCATTCTTTCGAACTTAGCCCATTTTATGAATTCCTTTAGTTCCTCAAAGTCTTCATCTGTCTCTCCAGGGAAACCTACCATTAAAGTAGTACGCAAATGAATACCAGGTACTCGTTCACGAATAGCATTAATAAGTTCCATAGTTTCCTGCTTTGAAACATGACGATGCATTCGATCTAACATATGGTCACTGATATGCTGAAGTGCAATATCAAGATAATTGCAAACATTTTGCTTTTCTCGCATTACATCCAACAACTCCATTGGGAATTGATTAGGATAGGCATAATGGAGACGAATCCACTTTACGCCAGGAATATCAGCCATCTTAGAAATCAACTCTGCAATACGAGTCTTTCCTCCGTAGAGGTCTATACCATAATAGGTCAATTCCTGTTCAATGATTTGGAATTCCTTTACTCCTTCAGAAGCCAATTGCTTAACTTCATCAAGAATATCTTCCATAGGACGGCTTTGATGCTTTCCTGTAATCAGTGGTATGGCACAATATGCACAGTGACGGTCACATCCTTCTGCAATTTTAATATAAGCATAATGATGTGGGGTTGTTAAATGACGAGAAAGAGATGAACGCTGCTCACTGAAAGAAGCAGTATCCTTGCTGTCAGCTGCTCCTAGATCGGAGAGCAACTGCTTATAATTGAACTTACCATAGAATTTATCCACTTCCGGTATCTCATTCTCCAGTTCGTCCTTATAGCGTTGAGAAAGACATCCCATCACGAAAAGTTTCTTCAGTCTGCCTTCGTTTTTTGCTTCAACAAATTCAAGTATGGTGTTAATACTTTCTTCTTTAGCCGTTTCAATAAAGCCACAAGTATTAATTACCGCAATTTCTCCTTGTGGGTTCTTACTGTCATGCACACAATGGTAACCTTGTTCTTCAAATTTACGCATCAGTGTCTCAGAATCTACAAGATTCTTAGAACACCCCATTGTGATAATATCTATCTGATTTTTCTTCATTAAAAAACTCTTTTTTTACTTTTTAAAGAGTGAATCTACAAATTCTCGTTTATTAAATAGTTGAAGGTCTTCCATACCCTCACCAAGTCCGATATATTTTACAGGAACTTTCAACTGATCACTAATACCAATAACGACACCACCTTTGGCAGTACCATCAAGTTTAGTGATAGCCATAGAGTCTATACTAGTAACGGAAGCAAACTGCTTTGCCTGCTCATAGGCATTCTGGCCAGTACTTCCATCAAGAACCAACATTACCTCATCAGGAGCCTGAGGAAGAACTTTCTTCATAACCTCCTTAATCTTCTTCAACTCATTCATCAAGCCTATTTTATTATGCAAACGGCCAGCAGTATCAATCAATACTACATCAGCGCCATTTGCCTTGGCACTCTGAAGCGTATCAAATGCCACAGAAGCAGGATCACTACCTTGTTGCTGTTTGATTACAGGCACGCCTACACGCTCACCCCAAATTGAAATCTGCTCAACAGCAGCAGCACGGAAAGTATCTGCAGCACCTAAATAAACCTTTTTACCAGCTTTCTTAAACTGATATGCAAGTTTACCAATGGTTGTAGTCTTGCCCACACCATTTACACCTACAACAAGAATAACATAAGGCTTATGATCAGAAGGAAGCTCCCAATTATCATTGTCTTCGCTATGATTCTCGGCTAAAAGGTTAGCAATCTCATCACGAAGAATACCGTTTAGTTCAGAAGTAGATACATACTTGTCGCGAGCCACACGCTCTTCAATACGGCGGATGATCTTCAGTGTTGTGTCAACGCCAACATCTGATGTAATCAAGATTTCCTCAAGGTCATCCAGCACATCATCATCTACCGTTGATTTACCAGCAACAGCACGAGCAATTTTACCAAAAACACTTTCCTTGGTCTTTTCAAGACCCTTGTCTAGAGTTTCCTTTTTGTTTTTATTGAAAAAGCCAAAAATTCCCATAATCGATTATTGTTTCTGCAAAGATACAAAAAAGAAAAGAGATGAAAGGTTACAAATGTTAGATTTTTCGTGAATTTCTCACAAAAACAACAAAAAAAGGCCGCAAATAGTTAATTTGCGACCTTAATTATCTAGTTTAAATAAATCGGCTTACTTAAAGAAGTCCTTAACAGCCTCATTAGGAACCATGCGCTCATCGAAAACATAAGCACCAGTCTTAGGGCTCTTAACCATCTTGATTACCTTTGAATATGCGCGACCATCCGTTGAACCTTCGTGGAGGGTAGCGACCGCTTTCTTTGCCATATCTTATATGTCTTTAAAACGTTATTACTTAATCTCCTTGTGAAGAGTCATCTTCTTGAGGATAGGATTGTACTTCATGAGCTCAAGACGCTCAGGAGTATTCTTACGATTCTTTGTAGTTACGTAACGGCTTGTACCAGGAAGACCTGAGTTCTTCATTTCTGTGCACTCAAGAATAACCTGTACTCTATTTCCTTTAGCTTTCTTTGCCATGATTATTATTCTCCTATAACTTTAATGTCCTTCCAATCAACGTATCCTTTAGCAACAGCCTGCTTCAGGGCAGCGTCAAGGCCGACCTTATTAATAAGACGAAGACCAGCTGCACTGATCTTAAGGCTAATCCAGCAACCTTCTTCTACATAGTAGAATTTCTTGCTGAAGAGGTTAACGTCAAAGCTTCTCTTTGTACGGTGCTTTGAGTGAGACACATTACAA
>CAJOPE010000027.1 GCA_905236815.1 uncultured Prevotella sp.
ACTTCCATTTTATCTGTCTTTATACATATTATCGTAATACTTCTGATAGTCACCAGAAGTTACATTGTCCATCCATTCCTGGTTCTCGAGATACCACTTAACTGTCTTCTCGATTCCCTCTTCAAACTGCAGAGATGGCTCCCAGCCGAGTTCTGCCTGGAGCTTGCGTGAGTCGATAGCATAGCGCAAGTCATGGCCCATACGGTCGGTTACGTGTGTAATCAAGTCCATATCCTCGCCCTCTTTTCTTCCGAGCAGACGGTCAACGGTGTTGATAAGCACCTTGATGATGTCAATATTCTTCCACTCGTTAAAGCCACCAATATTATAGGTATCGGCAACCTTGCCATTATGGAAGATAACATCGATAGCTCTAGCGTGATCTACAACATACAACCAGTCTCTTACATTAAGACCCTCGCCGTAAACAGGCAATGGCTTGCGATGACGGATGTTGTTGATGAAGAGAGGAATCAACTTCTCTGGGAACTGGTAAGGGCCATAGTTGTTAGAGCAATTAGTCACGATAGTAGGCATGCCGTATGTATCGTGGAAGGCTCTTACAAAGTGGTCGCTGCTAGCCTTACTTGCAGAGTAAGGACTGTGTGGGTTATATTTCTTGTCCTCAGTGAAGAAATCCTCACCATAGGCATCATGATGGTTTGCAGATGAAGCTTTTGTTGTAAAAGGAGCTGCAACACCCTCAGGATGAGTGAGTTCGAGAGCACCGTAAACCTCATCGGTAGAGATGTGGTAGAAGCGCTTGCCCTCATAACCTTCTGGCTGAGCCTCCCAGTAAATCTTTGCAGCTTGAAGCAAGCTCAATGTTCCCATCACATTAGTCTGAGCGAAAGTAAAAGGATCCTTGATACTTCTGTCAACATGACTTTCGGCAGCAAGGTGGATAATACCATCTACATGATACTGCTCCATCAGCTTTTGGATAGTCTCGAAGTCGCAGATGTCAGCTTTTACGAAAGTATAGTTTGGCTTGTCCTCGATATCCTTCAGATTGGCGAGGTTGCCCGCATAAGTCAACTTGTCAAGGTTGATAATGCGATACTCAGGATACTTGTTCACGAACAGGCGAACGACGTGACTTCCGATGAAACCAGCACCACCTGTGATGATAATATTTCTTTTAAATTCCATAAATTATAAACTTTATTCCTAACTAAGGAGGTACATTGCCTGGGGCAGTTCTCAGAAACCTCAGGTAAATATAACCAAAATACCTTGCAAAATTACAATATTTATCTGAGAATGGGGAACTTTTGGAGGAATTTATTGCAGATTTGATAATAATTTTGAGAATTCAGAAGCTGAATCAGTTGTTAGAAGAGTATTGTCTTTATATGGATTAAATAGGATATTCACGCATATATAAAAAAATAAAACATTCTAAAAAGTTCTTCCATATTCTAAGTTAAGTAGTTGATATACATTAGTTTAACAATAGAGGAACTTTTTGTTTTACATAAGTAATAACTCATGAAAATTACCATCCGTTTTTTTTTGTAACATTATAGAATGTAGCCTTCATATTTGATATCATGATTTTAAAATGGCATTTTTTTGTCATATCTAAAGCGGCCTATATTGAGTGCTAAGAACATATATATAAGATATCAAAAACATATATCTTGGAAAGTCTGCCTCTAGTCAGACTATTATCGCCCTCCAGGCAGATTATGATGAATACTTAAAGACTCACAGACAAAGATTAAACAAGAAGGGGAAATGCTGTTAAGACGGATAGACTGTCGCTGGCAATTGATAAATAAATACTTTTCACAATGGCCCACCACCAGCTATCATTGAATTTCTTGTGAAAGAAGTTTGATGAGACAAATAACAGCAATACACATATAACTCCATAAATATACAATGTAAATATCTGAAGAAAGCCAAATAAAGCAAAAGCTAATAATTTTGAAAGTCCAAATATTGCTATCCATAGTAAATAGTACTTGAGTTTTGGACGAAATTTTTGCCATTCTTCTTTCATGATATTAGTGTCTTAGAATTTTCTGTTAAATAAAAAACCTCCTGAAATTCCGAAGAATTACAGGAGGCAATATTGAAATGTTGAAAAGAATTACTTCTTGTTCAACAAAAGGTCTGTCTGAACAGCAACAGCTACAGTAGCACCTACCATAGGGTTGTTACCCATACCGAGGAAGCCCATCATCTCAACGTGTGCAGGAACTGAAGAAGAACCAGCGAACTGAGCGTCAGAGTGCATACGGCCCATAGTATCTGTCATACCGTAAGAAGCAGGACCTGCAGCCATGTTATCTGGGTGCAATGTACGACCTGTACCACCACCAGAAGCTACTGAGAAGTATGGCTTACCAGCGAGTGTACGCTCCTTCTTGTATGTACCAGCTACTGGGTGCTGGAAACGAGTAGGGTTAGTAGAGTTACCTGTGATAGATACGTCTACATTCTCGTGCCAGAGGATAGCAACACCCTCGCGAACGTCGTCTGCACCATAGCAGTTAACCTTCAAACGAGCAGGGTTGTTACCGTAAGGGATAGTCTCAACAACATTGACCTTACCTGTAGCATAGTCGAACTGAGTCTTTACATATGTAAAACCATTGATACGGCTGATGATCTGAGCTGCGTCCTTACCAAGACCGTTCAAGATAACGCGCAATGGATTCTTACGAACCTTGTTAGCCATCTCAGCAATCTTGATAGCACCCTCAGCAGCAGCGAATGACTCGTGACCTGCGAGGAAAGCGAAGCACTGTGTCTCTTCACGGAGAAGACGACCACCGAGGTTACCATGGCCGATACCAACCTTACGGTCGTCAGCTACAGAACCCTTGATACAGAATGCCTGAAGACCCTCACCAATAGCCTCTGCACACTCAGCAGCGCTCTTGCAGCCCTTCTTGATAGCAATAGCAGCACCAGCTACATATGCCCACTTTGCATTCTCAAAACAAATATCCTGTGTCTCAGCGCAAATCTGATAAGGATCAACACCGAGATCTTCACAAATCTGGTTAGCCTCTTCGAGGTTCTTGATGCCATACTGCTGGAGAACAGCGTTTACCTGTGCCTCACGACGGTCCTGGCTCTCATAACTTACTTTTCTAATCATGTGTCAGTCCTCCTTATTATTCTTTACGTGGATCAATAGCCTTAACAACACCCTGGTCAGCAGTTGTACGACCGTACTTACCTGTGAACTTCTTCACAGCCTCGTTAGCGTCCATACCGTCCTTGATAGCCTCCATCATCTTACCGAAGTTTACGAACTCGTAACCGATAATCTGATTCTCAGCATCGAGGAACTGCTTTGTGATGTAACCCTGTGTGAGCTCGAGGTAACGAGCACCCTTAGCTACAGTACCATAAAGAGTACCTACCATTGAACGGAGACCCTTACCAAGGTCCTCAAGACCAGCACCGATAGCAAGACCACCCTCAGAGAAAGCAGACTGTGTGCGACCGTAAACGATCTGGAGGAAAAGCTCGCGCATAGCTACGTTGATAGCGTCGCAAACGAGGTCAGTGTTCAAAGCCTCAAGGATGGTCTTGCCTGGGAGAATCTCAGCTGCCATAGCAGCAGAGTGAGTCATACCAGAGCAACCAACAGTCTCTACAAGAGCCTCCTGGATAACACCGTCCTTAACATTCAGAGAGAGCTTGCAAGTTCCCTGCTGTGGAGCACACCAGCCAATACCGTGTGTGTAACCAGAAATGTCTGAGATTTCCTTTGCCTGAATCCACTTTCCTTCTTCTGGGATTGGGGCTGGGCCATGGTAAGCGCCCTTCTTGACAACGCACATGTTGTCAACTTCCTTTGTATAAATCATATTCCCTAAATTTAATTTATGAATATATAGAAATAATGTTTTTTATTGTATAAATGCCCCAAATCGGGGCTCATCGGTCGCAAAATTACAAAAAATCTCGGAAATATACCTTAAATGTGGTATTCTTTTTTTATTTGTATTTCAATTTTTTTGTTCCTTTGCACTTTATTCAATATTTTGTAGTAACTTTGCAAAGTGAAGTTTGCAATCTTTTTGGATTGCGTCTAAAATTTAAAAATATGATGAAGGTAAACGTAGACGACAAGCTGCTAAGAGCTGCTGCAGAGAACAATGATTTGGATTCCTTTGTTCAGGTTTTCATCGATGCTATCAATACTGCTATTGGTGGCCAGCTCACGGCTGAGAATATGGCTGAGTTGAATTCCGATCAGATAACATTGCTCGCCTGGAGTTATCTCCACGAGGAGATGATGGATGGTGGTATGATCCAACTCATTCATAATGGCTATGGTGCTTTCATCTGGTTGAACCCTACCGATAAGGCGTTCCGAGAGTGGAGTGAGTCGAGTGACGACTGTAAGTGCCTTCATGATCTCTTTAAACTGATTAACAAGAGTCATAAGTTGTGGAATCTTCACCATGAGGAAATCGAGCAGGATATGAGCGATGAGGACTTTATGGCGCTTTATGAAAAGTATCCTGAATTTGATGAGTTTGATGACTTGTTTGTCAGCAACGAGGAGGAGTGGACAGAGGCTATTGCCCGTTATATTGATGAGCACATCGAGAACTTCGGTAATATCATAGAAAACAATGAATAAAGATCAGCAGGAAATTCGGAAAAAGAGTCCGATTCAAATACGCAATAAGAAGGCTTCGTTTGAGTATTTCTTTGTAGATACTTTCACGGCCGGTATTGTTCTCACAGGTACAGAAATTAAGTCTATACGTGCGGGAAAGGCGTCGCTTGTGGATACCTATTGCGATATATATAATGGTGAGGTTTGGGTGAAAGGAATGAACGTGAGTCCTTATTTTTATGGATCTTTCGCTAATGTTCCTTCACGCCGCGACCGAAAATTGCTTCTTAATAAACGCGAGATTCATAAGTTGGAGGAAGCAAACAAGACACCAGGTTTTACCATTGTGCCTACACTTATTTTTATAGATGAGCATGGACGTGCCAAGGTGGATATTGCCATCGCAAAGGGTAAGAAGGAATTCGACAAGCGCCAGACTTTGAGAGAAAAGCAGGATAGAAGAGAAATGGACCGTGCTATAAAGCACTTTTAAGCATAAAAATGAAAGAGAGATTACAGGATATTGCAAAAGAGAGAATATTGATTTTGGATGGCGCCATGGGTACTATGGTGCAGAGTTATAATCTTCAGGAAGAAGATTTCTGGAATGGGGAATTGCGCGGCTCCTTGAATATTCAGGATGCTACGTTTATGATGAAGGGCAACAATGATGTGCTCATCATTACTCGTCCGGATGTTGTTCTGGATATCCATCGCCGCTATCTTGCAGCTGGTGCGGATATTATAGAAACTGACACTTTCTCTTCTCAGCGTATCTCTGAGGCAGACTATCATCTGGAGGATTTCTGCTACCGCATGAATTATGAAGGTGCTCAACTGGCTCGTAAGGCATGTGATGAATATTCCACTCTTGATAAACCTCGTTTTGTGGCAGGATCAATTGGTCCGACCAACAAAACCCTCTCTATGAGTCCGGATGTCAGCGACCCTGCTGCCCGTGACATTTCCTATGATGATCTTTTCTCAGCATACTGCGAACAGGTAAGCGGTTTGGTGGATGGTGGAGTGGATGCTCTGCTTGTAGAGACTGTTTTTGATACCCTTAATGCAAAGTGTGCTGTTGATGCCTGTGTGCAGACAATGAGAGAGAAAGGAAAGGAACTGCCAATAATGGTTTCGCTTACTGTTAGCGATCTTGCAGGCCGTTCTTTGAGTGGTCAGACGTTGGAGGCATTCCTTACTAGTATGAGTGCTTATCCGATTTTCTCTATTGGTATGAACTGTGCTTTTGGTGCTCCACAGATGAAACCTTATCTTAAGCGCCTTGGTGCAATGGCACCTTATTATATTAGCGCTCATCCGAATGCGGGTTTACCAAATTCGATGGGTCTTTATGATGAGACACCAGAGAGCATGGCACCTCAAATTGCTGAATTCATCGACGAAGGATTGGTTAATATAGTAGGTGGATGCTGTGGTACAACTCCTGATTTTATAGCAAAGTATGTTCCGCTTGTTGAGGGAAAGAAACCTCATATACCTGCAGAGAAACCTGCGACAATGTGGCTTTCTGGATTGGAACAGTTGGATGTAACTCCAGAAGTGAATTTCGTTAATGTGGGTGAACGATGCAATGTTGCGGGAAGCCGAAAGTTCCTTCGCCTTATCAAAGAGAAAAATTACGATGAAGCCATTACTATTGCTCGAAAGCAGGTGGCAGATGGTGCATTAGTAATTGATATAAATATGGATGATGGATTGCTGGATGCTAAGGAGGAAATGGCTCATTTCCTAAATATGATAGCCGGCGAGCCAGATATTGCTAAGGTTCCATTTATGATTGACTCATCAAAATGGGAGGTCATTACTTCTGCCTTGAAGTGCGTGCAGGGTAAATGTATCGTTAATTCCATCTCTCTGAAAGAGGGTGAGGAGAAGTTCATTTCTCATGCCCGCGATATCAAACGCTATGGTGCTGCTGTGGTAGTAATGTGTTTTGACGAGGTGGGACAGGCAACTACTTATGAACGTAAAATTGAAATAGCCGAGCGCTCTTATCGTATTCTAACAGAGCAAGTTGGCTTTAATCCGTTAGATATTATCTTTGACCCAAATATATTGTCTATTGCTACAGGTATAGAGGAACATGACAACTATGCTGTCGACTTTATCAAGGCTACTGGATGGATTAAGAAAAATCTTCCGGGAGCACATATTAGTGGTGGCGTGAGCAACCTGTCGTTCTCTTTCCGTGGAATCAACTATATCCGAGAGGCGATGCATGCAGTATTCTTGTATCATGCAATCAATCAGGGTATGGATTTTGGAATTGTAAATCCTGCTACCAAGGTAGCTTATGCGGATATTCCTGCCGATGAACTCAAGATAATCGAGGATGTAGTTTTAAATAGAAAGCCAGCTGAGGGTGAGGAAAACCCTCAGGAAAAACTGATAGAGTTGGCTGAGGTTTATCGTGCCAAGGCAGAGGCAGCTAAAGCTGCTAAGGCAGCAGGACAAATGGGTGCTGCAACTGTGGTAAGTCATGAGGCATGGCGTGATACCGATGTGGATCATCGTCTTTCTTATGCACTTCGCAAGGGTATAACAGAACATCTGGAGGATGATTTGGCAGAGGCCTTGAAAAAATATCCATCGGCAGTAAACATTATTGAAGGCCCGCTAATGGATGGCATGAACGAGGTTGGTGAACTGTTTGGCGCAGGAAAGATGTTCCTGCCTCAAGTGGTTAAGACTGCTCGTACAATGAAATTTGCAGTGAACTATCTGCAACCTTATATTGAGGCTGAGAAGAAGGAAGGCTCATCAAGAGCTGGAAAGATATTGATGGCAACAGTTAAGGGTGATGTTCATGACATCGGCAAGAATATAGTAGCAGTAGTAATGGCCTGCAATAACTATGATGTTATCGACCTTGGCGTTATGGTTCCTGCTGAACAGATTGTGAAGAAGGCCATTGAAGAAAAGGTAGATGCAATCGGATTGAGTGGCTTGATAACCCCGTCTCTCGATGAAATGGTGAATGTGGCCAAAGAATTGCGAAAGGCAGGACAAGAAATTCCATTGTTGATTGGCGGTGCAACTACAAGTGAACTGCATGTTGCCTTGAAGATAGCTCCTGTTTATGGAGGTCCTGTGGTATGGGTGAAAGATGCCAGTCAGGATGTGATAGTTGCAAGCAAACTGCTAAATAAAAATGAAAGAACCGCTTTCATCGAGGAATTGGATAAGAATTATCAGAATCTTCGTGAAGGCTATGAGCAAGAGCAGAAGGGTAGAGATGAAAAGATTTCATCGATTGAGGAATCTCGAAAAAACAAACTGAATTTGTTTAATTCCTAAACCTTCATATATGCAATAGGTTAATTTGCTGTTTATAATAATAGAAAATGATAAGAACTGTAATTTTCGATCTGGGTGGTGTTGTGATGACGCTGAATCCAGGCGAAGCAATGAGAAGATTCAAGCAACTTGGATTAGAGAATGCTGAGGAAATTCTTGATGTGTACACTCAAGGTGGAATCTTCGGACAATTAGAGGATGGCTCTCTTTCTTCTGAGGACTATATTGAGGAACTCGGTAAGATAGTTGGTAGAAAACTATCTTGGGAAGAAGTGAAGAATTGTTGGACGGGCTACGTGGAAGAAGTTCCAGAACGTAACCTCCAATTGATTAATAATCTTAGAGATAATGGCTATCGGGTAATTCTTTTGTCGAACACAAATGCCTTTATGCAGGAGTGGGCGGAATCAGGAGAATTTGATGGAAAGGGGCATGGCATTCAGACTTATTTTGATGCTATGTATCGCAGTTATGAGGTGAAGTATATGAAGCCAGATGAGCGTTTCTTCCGCCATGTACTGTTAGCTGAGGATCTGTTACCGGAAGAAGCATTGTTTGTGGATGACGGTCCAAGAAACGTGGCTGCAGCAAGTGAATTGGGTATTCAGACTTTCTGTCCGAAGAATGGAGAAGATTGGACGGAAGAACTGCTTTCAATCCTCAAATCTAGGTAAAAGTATATTAAATGCTGTTTTTCATGACGTTATTTTAAACTTTTATCTTAATTTTGCATCTGAAATTCAAATTAAGATAAGAAAACAGACATGAAAAAGATACTTTTAGTAGCCCTAATGACTATTATGGCTTTATCTTCATTTGCGCAACGCATCACCTATAGCGTGATTGCCAAAGTGCCTTATAATGCTCAGAAAGAGGAGTATGGAAAACTAGAGCCTCTGAATATGAATATCATAAGACAGGGTGATACCTTTATTTATATAGGTGCCACCCGTTATGACATTACTGCGGTGAATTCGCAGAAAAAAGAGGCCAAGGAAGAATATAAGGAATATTCTGCCATCGATAGTGATGGAAAAGAATATACTATAAAAGTAGCAAATGATGGTAACGTGGTAAAGGATGTGATGCGTTATTATGTGCTGCTATTCAATAATAATGATATTTATAACTGGACTTACTATTTTACAGATCCAGGAACGGAAGTGAAAGATTAATTTGAAATAAATATGTTCAATAAGAAAAAAAGATGGCATTGTCTGCCTGGTCAACCTTTGACTGAGTTGGACAAGAAAGTCATGTACTGGGAAAATAAGGGTAAGGAAGTTCCTACTCGAAATATGGTAAAGACTCCAGAACAAATCGAAGGAATTCGAATTGCAGGAAAACTCAATACAGGTTGTTTGGATGCTGTTGCAGCAGAAATTCACGAGGGTATGACCACACAGGATATCGACGATATCTGTATGCAGTATTGCTCTGATAATAATTGTCATCCTTCCTGCCTGAATTATGAAGGTTTCCCTAAGAGTGTTTGCACCAGTGTAAATGAGGTGGTTTGTCATGGTATCCCAAAGAAGGAGCAGGTGCTCCGTGCTGGTGATATTGTGAACGTAGATATGACGCTCGACTATAATGGCTATTTTGGTGATGCATCCCGTATGTTTATTATCGGTGGACAAACAACTCCTGAGAAGGAGCAGTTGGTTCGTGTTGCTAAAGAGTGCCTTGAAATTGGTATGGAAAATGCCAAGCCTTATTGCTTTGTTGGTGATATCGGCCATGCGATTCAGAAGCATGCTGATAAATATCATTATGGTGTGGTTCGGGACCTTTGTGGCCACGGAGTAGGTCTTGCAATGCACGAAGAGCCAGATATTGTTCATTTCGGCCGTAAGGGTACAGGTATGTTGTTGGTTCCTGGCATGGTATTTACCATTGAACCTATGATTAATATGGGTACCTGGAGAGTGTTCATTGATGGTGATGATCCATACGGATGGGAAGTTATCTCTGAGGACGAACAGCCTTCTGCACAGTGGGAGCATACTTTGCTCATGACTGAGACCGGTGTGGAAATTCTTTCTGAGTAGGAGTCTAATATGGAGAATGATATATATATATTAGGTATTGAGAGCAGTTGTGATGATACTTCTGCCGCTGTATTGAAAAACGGTGTGCTGCTTTCGAATGTCACTGCTTCTCAAGAGGTACACCGTGCTTATGGTGGAGTAGTGCCAGAGCTGGCATCCCGTGCTCATCAGCAGAATGTAGTTCCTGTAGTAGATCAGGCTATCAAGCGTGCAGGAATTACAAAAGAACAGCTGAGTGCTATAGCTTTCACACGTGGACCAGGTCTGATGGGTTCTTTGTTGGTGGGAGTGAGCTTTGCGAAAGGTTTTGCTCGCTCATTGGAGATACCTATGATCGATATTAATCACCTACAGGGCCACGTAATGGCACATTTTATCAAGGAAAGTGAGGATGATAATCATATGCCTCCATTCCCATTCCTCTGTCTTCTTGTATCGGGAGGTAATTCGCAAATAGTGAAGGTAAATGCCTATAATGACATGCAGGTGCTAGGACAGACGATTGATGATGCTGCTGGAGAAGCGATTGATAAATGTTCGAAAGTCATGGGACTTGGCTATCCTGGAGGCCCAATTATCGACCGATTAGGAAAGAATGGAAATCCAAAGGCTTTCCAGTTCTCCGAGCCTCATATTCCAGAACTCAACTATAGTTTCTCTGGTTTGAAGACATCTTTCCTCTACAATCTTCGTAAGTGGGTAGCCGAAGATCCTGATTTCGTGGAACATCACAAGGAAGATCTTTGCGCTAGTTTGGAGTATACCATAGTTGACATTCTGATGAAGAAACTTCGTATGGCAGTAAAACAGACAAAGATAAACCATGTGGCTGTTGCTGGTGGTGTGTCTGCCAATAGTGTTTTGCGACAGGCCTTCCAGGATCATGCTGCAAAATATGGATGGAATATTTATATCCCAAAATTCAGTTATACAACTGATAATGCGGCAATGATTGCCTGCGTGGGTACTTTCAAATACAAGGATAAGGATTTCGCCTCAATCGATTTGCCTGCCTATTCAAAAGTCACTTTTAAATAATATGGAATTAGAAAGCAAAGTCCTGAGCAAGCAGATTCAGGAAATTTTATACAACACAGAGAAAACTATCGGAACAGCTGAGAGTTGTACTGGCGGACGTATCGCAGAGGCAATTATATCTGTTCCTGGTGCTAGTAATTATTACAAGGGTGGTATTGTGAGCTATACCAATGATGTAAAAGAGAGCATTCTTGGGGTTAGCCATGAGGTTCTTGAGGAGCAGACTGCAGTATGTGAGGAAGTTGCCAAGCAGATGGTGGTAGGTGCTCTCAAGGCTCTTAACGCTGATTATGCAGTGTCTGTGACAGGTGTAGCTGGTCCAACAGGAGGTACACTTGAAATACCAGTAGGTACAATCTTTATTGGCTATGGCAGCAAGGAAGATGTAAGAGTCTTCAAATTGGAGGAAGATTTTGGTCGTGATGTGAATCTTGCTATTGCTACCAATAAAGCATTGGCACTTCTGCTAGAGTTCCTTAAAGAGCATGCTGAGGAAATTCGTAAAGAAGAAACAGAAGGATAATTTTTATCAGATAATAAATATGAATCTCCATCCCTGGATACTAGAGATGGAGATTTTTTTATAAAAAAGTCCTGTTTTAATTGCAAATAAAACTTAAAAACGAAAATTAGTAATGGCTTTATTTTGCTGATTTAGAAAAAGTTTGTAATTTTGCAACCTGTTTGGAATAGGTATCAATTAACGAATTAGAAAATTAAAGATAGAAATGTCTAAGATTTGTCAAATTACAGGAAAGAAGGCACAGTTAGGTTGTAATGTGTCTCACTCAAAGCACCGTACAAAGAGAAGCTTTGACGTTAACCTCTTCAGCAAGAAATTCTACTATGTAGAAGAAGG
>CAJOPE010000028.1 GCA_905236815.1 uncultured Prevotella sp.
AACTTGTTAATAGAACCTGAGAAACCGTAATCGTTAATATCGGTTGCTACATGCTCAAGCACAGACATAAAAAGCAATTTCTTATGGTACTTGGATATTTGGATTTCAAACAAAATCAAGTTTAGAAATTATTAACGAGATATTTAAGGGGGTGCTGAGTAGTTACGCATCGACCTGGCTCGGAGTTTTTGATGCCTTGATGGCAAATTATTTAAATTCCCAGACATCGATCTTTTCAAAATTAGTTTTGCCTATATATACAAGGAGAAAGGAAGCTAAGGCTTCACCTCTATCACTATTCGCTTGTAAGTGGCAAGTCTTGGTTCGCCCTTATCCACCACACGCAAAATGATATGAAGCATTTCCGGCTTCTTCACCACAGGTGCCTGCACACGAAATCTTCGCATATTGGTGGCATCATAGCGCTGAAGCATCTTCTTGTAGGTTCCTGCTTCGGGATAAACAATCCAGTCATAGCTGATAGCATCACCATCGGGATCGTAGCTTCCGGCTGCATCCAAGGTGAAAACCGAACCACTCTTCACCGTAAAGCCTTTTATGGGCTGAGGAGTAGCATTATCCTTGCCGTAAGGGGCAATACCTGTGAGGAGAGATACCTTGGCAATTGGATTGTGATTCGCCTCAGCATACGGCTTTATCGACCAGTCCATTCTTGCTGCGAAATCATTCTGATAATCGGTGCGCCATCGATAGATCGTTTCGTGAAAACCCTTGGTGGATTGTTTCTTTCCATCTTTCAGCACCACAATGCTATCATCAGCATTTGTCCAGATTGGACGGGTTTCCTGCTCGATAGGGATGCCCGTATATTCCTTCATATCGCCATAGAAATTATAATCGGGCAAATAGAGTTCATACCTGCCGCCCCAACTTCCCCAGTCGGGATGTTCCATATTGTTAAGTCCATTGCGAATCAAACCAAGGAAAGAAGGAGTATCGCCCTCCATACCGTAGGCGACATCGGGATAGCAGAGTCCCAACGGACCATGATTTTGCTGAATATTTCGAGTGAGCCAATCGGCACTCACCACCTCGTTATCCGCAAGCGGAGCATTGCAGTTCATGCCAATCCAAGTGGCGTGAGCATAAGCACCAGGAGAAACGATATAGAATACAGATGGGAAATTCTTACGAATCCAGCTGCCCGAATCATCCTGATCGGAAATAGTATATACCCGAAGTTTACTAACCAATCGGAGTAATTCCTTTTGCGAGACCGTTTGCTGGAGTTTCCATAAAGCCTGCGCCAGCACGTTGGTGCCTCCCCAAGCCGTTACCCAAAGTGGACGATCATCCTCTCGCTTCAATTCCCGGATAATAAGTTCACTTCCATCAGAATCCTTTCCCTTCCCCACTCCGTTCATGCCATAGAGCGGCAAGCCTGCACAGGTAACAGCCTTGAGAGCCTCAGCATCGGGATACCCTTCAGCATGAAGCATCAGATTGCCTCTCACCTTGGCATAAGCCTCGATAGAATTGAGGATGGTTTGAGGAGCCACCTGAAATCGCATGTGAGTGGAAGTGGTAGCAACGAGTCCTCGGATATCAATCTCGTTGGAATAGAGCAACAATCGCACGATTGACTGAGCATCGTCAGGTTCATTCTCGATATCGGTGAGCACCACCAATCGTTGGCGGGGAGACTCCATGATGCCACCCTTCGAAACTGCATTGGCAGCAACAGACAACATCAAAAGGAAAGAAACAAAAAGATTTCTCATAGTTGGATGATTTGGTTATTACATCCGCAAAGATAGATAATTATTTGGAGAATCAGACATGGACAAATAAAAAAGTCCCCATCGCTCAGCTTACGCCTTGCAATGGGGGCTTGAACATATATATAGATTCGCTTAATCTTCCCAGGTATCCCAGTTATTGAAAGAATTGAACTTGGCATTTTCTCCTACAGGAGTAACACTCTCTCCCACCTTTCCTTGAGAAATTTCCGGTCCACCTTCTCCACCACTTCCTGGTGATCCAGAACTACCATCAGACTTTTCCACTTCCATAGAACCAGCACGCATCAATTCGCCCTTCACAGGTATAACATCACAAATTGGCTTTATATATAGTCTTCTCATCAAACTCATCTATTTAGTTGTTTACAATTACTTTCTTGCCATTAATAATATATACACCTGATGGCAAACTTTCTACTTTATAGCCCATTCTCTGACCTTGAATGTTATAAATTATAGCATGGGCATTATCATCCTTCTTTGAAGCTACAACCTCATCAATGCCAGTAGGTACATCATCTTCTATAACATCCTCATAGAAATTCGTGAAGCCCATCCTCGCCAAACCGCTGGATGAATTATCAGATGGCTGAATGAATGAATTAAACACTACAGAAGTAGCTCCCTTGAGCGAATGCCACAAAGTACCCCAAGCCATATAATAACTACCCTTTGGAATTACAACATTACCATCGTTATTGTTATAAATACCCTTCATAGTCAGTGAATAACTTCCATCCTCAGTTGTCACCGTTTTCTCTTTCAACTGATTCTCGCCTGGAAGAATTGAAACATGCTCGTAGGTCAGTTCATCCAAATAATCATAAGTAACTCCCTTATAGGTATACTGTTTGAAAGTTTTATTCGAATTAATTGAGTTTTCGAATGTTGGACGAATCATATAAGGATAACCAGCATTGATGCTCTGATAATAATGCTCGATAAAGCCAATCTTATCATACAAGCCCATACTTCCATCTTTCTCCTCATAAGGGATTCTTGTTATTTTGTTCAATCCACAGATTTCTGTCCCCTCTCCAAAGATATTCTTCACCTGGTCATCATTCAAAGAGAATGGCAGACAGATTGAATTCCACTCATTCCTTACCATCTTCTTACCTGTGATCGTTACATTTAAATGGTCACCAGTATTACCCTCAGCTACAGTAGAATATTCCTTCGAAGCATCCAAAGTAATATCTGTTGCCTTCATCTGCTTAATATCAAAAGCATATCCGGCGAAACCCAACTTAGAGCCTGGTGTGAACATATAATAAGTCTTGCCAGGATAAACAGGGAAGCTATATCTTACATACGCCTTAAATGGGATAAGATATCCACCAGTATTCTTTAAGTTGCTTCCAATAGACTTATAGTAATCATCAAGTTTGGAAACAACTTCTGTTTCACCTTCCACACCCCAATGGCTCTTAATAAATGCAACCTTAGCCTCATTATTTTTCTCCATAGAAGGGTCAACGCCAGCACTATAATCCCATGTGATAGCCGATCCATTTTCGAGTGCAACAGGATTTTCGTAGGAAGAACGCACCTTACCAGCAGTACTATATTCAACCCCATCAATTCCCTTACCTGTTTCATCAACAATAAAGGTAGGCAACCACTTCCATTTCTGTGCAGTATTTTTTGCATCATAACCATTCCACTGCACACTACCCTGCTGCACCACATAGGCATAAAGGGTACCTTGCACGTTAGGCTTAAATGAGATATAGTCACCTCGGCAAGGAACATTTGCGATTGTTGGATTATTCTCAGGATCATAAACAAGTGTCTTCTCATCCAACGGATTTGCATTACCACTCATTGAACTCTGGAATTTGAAGCCATCCACAGTCTGATTGAACTGTTGATACTCATCAATTTCAGAATCACTCCATGCATTAGGAGTAGTATAAGGAATTGCATCCTTACCAGTCCATCCACCCCATGTCATTGTGATAGCATCCTCAAAGCCCTTGATAACCTCACGGCCTCTGATGTTTGGAGCGTAGTTTTCTGGAACAGGCCAAGTTGGGATACCACTAATTCGCATATAGTACTGAGCAGTGGAACTAAAATAATTATCTTCCAAGGAGGATACTTTCAAGCTAACTTTCACACGAGGTGTTGTTGCCAAATCATCATTTCCTGTTGATATATCATTAGTAGTTACATGTTGCAGGGTTACTTTTCCATCTTCCGAAATAGATGCATACTTGCCAGAATATCCAGGATAATTATTTATAATATCATTTCCTTCAGAATCCACAATATATGCATCATCAGAGATCTCCAATTTGACATTAGCCGTTTTCTTATAAAGAATTTTAGGCAATCCTTCCGTATGCTCCACATAGATAGTCTCACCACTGCTATTCGTAGCTTCATTCAAATATGCAGTTGCTGCTTGATATGGCTCGTGATCATTAGAAGATATCACGAAAGCAGGCTGAAATTCAAGACCGTAGAAATTTAGAGGCTCTGCATCAGAACCATTGCCCTCATTATACAAATAATAAGTATAACCAGCACGAAGAGGAGAATAGAAGCGATATTCATATCTACCTTGTTTTGTTGGAGTAAACTCCATATAACGCTTACAATTTCCTTCCTCATCTTGAGAAATAACTACATAAGTGTGACCTACATTCCAAATTCCATCAAAGGTAGCAAAGCCATTAACACTAGGTTGCAACTTATAGAAAAGACCAGTAGTTGGCAAGCCATTTATATCAAACTGATCTACAGCTTTTCCTGTAATTCTGATATCATTACCTGAACGGAATAAATCAAAAGTCAATCCATCACCAATAGGACCTGCTGTAAACGACAAGCCAGGAATCAATCGTATATTAATTCCACTAGCCATACTAGTGAGATAACTATTATCTTTGAATTTTAAAGCATCAGCAACTTTCAATACCAACTTATTGTAATTACCCTCTGCAGGAGTTTTTGGTAATTTTCTATCTGCCAACAAATCGTAAGTCCAACCCTCATTAATAACAGTAAGGATATAGCTTGCATCCTCAGGGACATCATAAGCAGTAGCATCAATTGGAGTAGCAGATATTGTAATTACGCCTCTCTTTGGACTTTCATCTGCAAAAATACTTGTGCTAGCAATAGTACCCTCTGTTGGATTCACTCTAAAATCCTCACTATAATATTCTAATTTATAGGCACTAGTAACATCCTCACCATTTTCATCGATAAGTTGAACTTCTGGTGCAACATAAGGCTTACTAGACAAGATCACAGAACGATTTTCGGAAAGAACAAACGTAGGTTTTGTTTTTTCCTCAACGTGGATATTCCATGTTAGAACTGCACTATTTACTGAAGTACGATTCTGTTTAATCCCTAGGAAGAGATCATTTAATGGATTAATATAAAAAGTAACTGTATAATCTCCTGCTACTTTAGCAATTAAATCCCATTTTTCGTCATGAACAGAAGGAGTTACCAAAAAGTGACTTCCATGATCAGTCCATTTGTCTAATTCCAAACCAGGAGTTTGAGGGAAAAGATATGGAACATTCCACAAAGGAGTGTCATCACCGTCTGTAGTATCGTAAAGTGTATGATTCTCAGAGTCTTTTACTATTACAGTATAATAATATTCGGTATCATAATTATAATCCTTACCAGGTGTAGTAATTCTCGGAGAATATCCATCCATTCTTATACTTGCAGGCAAAAAAGATGATCTTAAGAATGCCTTACTACTTTCAACAGTTGACAACTTTTGACCAACATGTAGAGTTAAATCTTTAGGTTGAATCAACATTAAAGTGTCACCTACTATAATTTTATATTCACCAGAAGCTATACCATAATCTGTTTTTGAATTGTAACCAATAGGTGTAAATTCCACTTTCATTGTTCCAATTCTAGCATTTCCATTATCTGTCCAAAGATAATATTCTGTACCATTACGCCTCAACTTAATATCCTGACTAGATATTGTGCATCTAGCATATTGCAAATTCAATACACTATAATATTCATCAATATTATTACCATATTCATCAAACACATGGAAGGAGAGATCATTCAAAAATGTTTTAGTTCCTGTGTTCATTATAAAACTTTTTGATTCTTTTGTCTCCCCATTGATTGTTCGATAAAATTTTACAGTAGCCTTCAAATGAGTAGGATCCTGAACATCTATAACTCCAGTTTTCTCTATTGTCTCAAAAGCAGAATTACCAAATTTAGGTTTGAATCTCCAAGTTACATTTTCTGTTCCAACAGTCTTACCTGTAATATGGTCGCTTGAACTGTAATTATCATAATTAACCTGTGGAACGGCATCATAATAGAAAGAAACATTATTGCCTCTTCTATCAAAGATTTTATAAGTAGGCTTTGGCACACTTACACCTCTATATATTTGGAAAGGATCGGCAATTTCAACCTTCATGGAAGTTTGCTTATCCACACTCACTGTATATATAGCAGTAGTTGTATTATAAACATCCTCATATCCGCTACGAGGGAACACTCGAACAACAACGTCAAATGTTCCAGCATTAAGGCCCGATACGACATTTCCACCAATTCGCTTTACTACAGAACCAGTTACAGGATCAGTAGTAGTTGTAATTTTATCATCAATTGGCTGATATCTTACGAAATAGTTCTTCTGGAAATGATTTGTAATCTCATTACCATTATCATCAGTAATGACGATGCTAGGTTCTACTACATCCTTATCATTAGGAATCACATGAACAATTCCATCATTTACATCATCAATCACATCCCCAAATTCATCACTGATTTGGTTCTCGGTTATCTTAATTGTATAGTTCTGCTTGTCTTTGAACTCATTATTCTCTTCGTAATAAATCTTAACATTACCAGTAAGTTCAACATAGCCATTTTGCTCATTGCTACTCATAATGATGACATTCACATCATTAACAGTATTATAAGAACCTGTTGTCCAAGTTGATTTGCCCGAAGTTTCGCTAGCAATAACACCATTATATGTATTGTTATAGACGAAAGTTCCATTATTGCCCCTTAATGATTCCCATACAATTTTGTTGATGCGCTTTTTACCATCACCATGAATGCGGAAATAAGAATGACGAAAGAATTGAATCGAGGTTAATTGAACATTAGCATCAGAGGCAGAGATCGTCCAACCATTACTTGAATTTCTATAACTGTAACCACCTTGAGCTAAATCTGCTGAATTTTCAGGTTCTCCAATGATATGGCCATCAGCCTGAGTGAGCAACTTATAGAGGTCACTCACAGTAAATGAAATTCCACTACCTTCTGCATCTTTAAAGGCAGTCTGAGCCCATCCACTCAAGCACATACAAAGCAGAAGAAAGAGCGCAGAAAATACTCTGCGATATGATTGCTTTATCATAATAAAATGTTTAAATACGGTAACAATAGGCTCCATTTCTAGAGTCCTTCCTATGAATTAATATGCCGTAAAAAATTAAATATACTTATAAGTAATAACATGGGTGGCGCAAAATACCACCAAAAACAATGCAAAGATAGAAAATTTATGGTTAACTTGCAAGTTTTAACAGAAGAAATAGAAAAAATATTTTTAGGATTTATCTATACACGATAATAACATTAAAGCATCGCCTCCAATTTTTCCACCGCAGACTCAATGTCAGCCGAGAAGGTGGAATGATTGCGAAGATAGCTTTTACTACCTCCTGCAATCTTTTCCAACAATTCCTTATTCATATTGTCAACATAGCTTGATATGGCATACTCGATATCCTCCTTCTGCCATTCCATGGTGGAAAATTTATACACTCTCCATTTCTGATGGAAAAAACTATAAGCTGTCTCTATGTTGGCACGTGTAATCATTAGGCCTCTTTCTTTTTACGACCACGTTTTGCAGGAGCCTTCAGTACATCTGGGTGATGAGCGATATATTCCATGCGATAGTCGCGAGGAGTAATTCCTTCCAGACGGAAGAAAGCTGCGTAAAAGCTCTGACGGTTGGCAAAGCCCACCATCTCACTTACGGATGTCATTCTCAAGTCAAGATAACGTCTATCGGTGAGAATAGATTTTGCATCCTGAATGCGGTAATAGTTTACAAAAGTTGTATAGTTCTGATGGAATTTGGCACCCATTACAGCTGAGATGTAACGTGTATTAGTGCCGAGTTCGCGAGCCAATTTCAATGCAGAATAATCTTTATCGAGATACTTCTTGTTCATAACAAGAATCTGAAGTACACTCTCAGATAATTCGTCTAGCGTTTGTGGGCTTACTAAAGAGCGGTATTCCGCTTTTTTTTCCTTTAATTCTACAATATTATATTTACTCATGATTGTTAATTTATTCTTGCTTAAAATGCCTCACGGTATTTGTTCTCCTCTTTATCATCCAGCATAGAGAGATAAGAAGCATAGCGGCTCTCCGCTATATAATGCTCCTCAACAGCCTTTCTCACAGCGCATCCTGGCTCATGAGTATGGGTACAGTTGCTGAACTTGCAATCCTGAGAGAACTGAAAGATTTCCTTAAAGTAACTAGAGAGTTCGGAAGGTTCTATGTCGAAGGTACCAAATCCCTTAATGCCTGGAGTATCAATCACATAGCCTCCCCCGGGAATTTCAAGCATTTCGCTGAAAGTAGTTGTGTGCATGCCTGTGTTGTGAGCATCACTTATCTCGGCTGTACGCTGTGCAGCCCCCGGAATTAATTTATTTATTAAAGTCGACTTTCCCACTCCGCTGTTTCCACTCAGCAGTGTTACATTATCCTTGAGCAGCGGCATCAAAGCATCGACACCCTCACCACTTTCGGCACAAATCTCGAAGCATTTATAGCCGATAGTTTCATAGAGAGTCATCACCATCTGCTCGTAGTGAAGTTCTTCCTCACTGAGAAGATCGCGCTTATTGAACACCAGCACCACTGGTACACGATAGGCTTCGGCTCCAGCCAGAAAGCGGTCGATGAAGGTGGTGGATGTCTGAGGATAGTTGACGGTTACGATGAGAATTGCCTGATCGAGATTGGCAGCCAGAATATGGCTCTGCTTCGACAGGTTAGGCGACTTACGAACGATGTAGTTCTTGCGGTCGTCGATTTCCGTGATAAAAGCAGTTCCTTCCTGGTTGGCGACGATCTCCACCCAGTCGCCTACAGCCACTGGGTTGGTAGATCGAATACCTTTCAATCGGAAATTTCCCTTGATCTTGCTCTCGATAACCTTTCCCTCTTCGGTTTTAACGGTATACCAGGAGCCTGTATTTTTTATGACTAATCCTCTCACAATAAATGGATATAGTTTGCGAAAGAACTAGACGGTCATGATTTCCTTCTGCTTTGCAGCGAGAATGGCATCAATTTCCTTAATATACTTATCGTGAGACTTCTGAAGCTCTGCCTCAGCATCCTTCTCGAGATCCTCTGAGAGACCATCCTTAACAGCCTTCTTCAGTTTCTCCTTGATGTCGCCACGGATGTTGCGAACCTGCACCTTAGTCTGCTCGCCAATCTTGTTACACTGCTTTACGAGCTCCTTACGGCGCTCCTCGGTTGGCTGAGGCAAGCGAAGGATAACCACCTCACCATTATTTTCAGGAGTGATACCTACTTCAGAATCCAGAATTCCTTTCTCGATGTCACGAATCTGCTTACGGTCCCAAGGACGGATTGAGATTGTGCGGGCATCAGGAATGGAAACATTAGCAACCTGGTTGAGAGGAACCATCTGTCCATAAGACTCAACTCTAACGCCATCGAGGATTGCTGCATTAGCACGGCCTGCGCGAATGCGTGCGAGTTCCTCCTCTAGAAAAGCGGCTGCCTTCTGCATTTTGCTTTCAGCATCCTTTAATGTCTGTTTTACGTCTAACATATATAGTAATATTATATTTTATATGATGCAAAAATAGAGATATTTCTCCAAATATGCAATAATTCTATGTATTATTTAACTTCCTCTGGTCGTTGCCAGAACCATTTATCGTCGGTAACCTGCAGGTCGTTATCGATAAGTGAGTCTCTCATGCCCTTTGGCACAAGGGTGACAAAGTCGCTTGTACCGTTCTTCTCATCCCATCCAAAGCCATTATGCTGATGGCTTGAGAAGTAATAGAGATACTTTGCCATAAAGCGATTGAGGTAATCTTCCGACTTGCACATCACTTTGTTGTTCACATTGGCTGTGCGGTTGATAAATACGTCTTTGCCTTCCTTGAGGTATTCTCTCACCTCGTTCACGCCGAGCACATCGCCCGAGTCGTCGAGTGTCCAGGCATTATAGGCCGGGTCCATCCACAGCCATTTTTTCTGGTCGTCGCTCCACACGGCGGTTATCACATGGTTGCTTCCATCGTTATCGCGAGGCGAGCATTCCACAATTCTGGCAGGGATTCCCATCGCCATATAGCAGTCGGCGAGGATAATGGATAATCCCTTGGCATTCACGCCTTTACCTGTACTCATACTTTCCGTAGCCATCGCGATGGAATTGCAATCAGCAGGGAGTTTCGCCTTCTCATCGAATTTTATCATATTATGGATGAAAGTACATACATCCATTATTTTCTTTAGTTCATCCTTTGTGGTGGAATAGTTGTAGAGGCTGAAAAACTCGGCTACTCTCGACATATCCTTGGAATCAGCGTTCTCGTAGGTCCATACCGGCAAGTGCAGATGGTCCAGTTCCTTGGAATATCCAGGCGACTTATCTAGAATATACACATAGTCGCCACGCTCTCTCACTTTATTTGAAAAAGTAGTGAATGCCTCTTCGGGACGGAGGTTGGCGAGATCAGGATCATTCATCAAGCGCTCATAATCCTTAAATCCATTCTCGAACGCAAGGTTCAGTGAGTTAAAAGCCTCAAAGGCCTTGTGCTGGAGAGCCTGTGCACAAGCCATATCATAATAAATGAGCACGTAGTCCTCCGACAGATCTGGGTTGGAAAGTTCGTTTGTTCGAACAAAACTCAGACGCTCATTGAGTTTGTTTTCCCAATTGGCATAATTTCTTAGCTGATAGCACTTATGGCACTCCTCGGACAGCTCTTTCCATCTAGTAGTAGTAACACTATCGATAGCAAAAGCACCAAGGTGAGCGAATGCAAATATCAAGCTAAGCAGTAAAAGTTTTCTTTTTATCATATATGCGCTAATATCCAAATCTATTGACTCTTTTATCGTGCAAAGATAGTGATTTTTATTTGAATAAGAGTTTCTTTTTACATATTTTTTTATAACTTTGTCGGTATGAAAACCATCAGAGCTGAAAAAGAACAAAGTGCCGAAATCGCCTCTCTCATCATGGAGGCGATGAATTATGAGTGCTGCAGAAACCTTGCAGGACCCGATCACTCGCTCTTCGACTTCTTTTCTCTTATGCAGCGACTTGTAGCTTGCGAAGATAGTCAATACAGTTATCTCAACACACTAGTAGCTATGTCGGAGAACCCCTACCTCACCGAGGGGAATGAGGTGTTACAAGGAAGGGGAATCCTCATGGGGGCTTGCGTGAGCTATGATGGGGGGCTACTACACCAACTTCGACAGAAATTTATCGACGAATCACTAAAAGCATTCGGTATAGACCATTCTGATATGCCTGATGAAACCCAAGCAGGCGAACTTTATATTGACACACTTTGCACCAATTCAGAGTTCCGATGCCAAGGAGTTGCCACTAATCTGATAAAGGAAACCCTGCGAAAGGGTGCATCGATGGGATTCAGCAAAGTTGGTCTCTTAGTAGATAAAGAAAATCCATCGGCTGAGCAATTTTATACAAAATTAGGTTTCGAATATATAGATGACAACAGTTTTGGAGGTCATCCGATGAAACATCTTCAGATTAAGATTTGATTTTTCATCGCAAATCAGATTATTTTAATTAACTTTGCATCCGATTATGGTTAAAAGCAGAGAAGAAAAAAATACTTCAATAGTTGTTGTCATCGCATTGCTGACAATGATTCTTGAAATAGGCATAGGTATCTACTCAAAATCAATGGCCTTGTTTGCCGATGGCATCCATCAGGGCGCTCACGTTTTGATTTTGGGTATGAGCTGGAGTGCCTACATTTTGGTTCGCCACCTCAAGGCGAAGAACAACGACAATTATGACGAGGACCGAATTTTGAATCTTTCCGCCTTCACTAGTGGCATTCTACTGGTGTTTATGGCGATTTTCATTATCATCGAGGCTATCGAGCGCCTTCAGGCCCCACATGTACATATATTATATGTTCAGGCACTAACGATTGCCATCGTGGGATTGTTTGTGAATTCATCGTGTGCCTGGATCCTCCATTCTCACCAGAACGAGAGCGACCTCAATAGTCATGCTGCCTATCTCCATGTGCTCGCAGATGCCGTGACCAGCATTGGCGCTATCTTCGGATTGATATGTGCCTGGCTCTGGGATATCACCTGGATCGACACCATTATTGCGATCATCAGCTCGCTCATCGTACTGAAGTGGGCTATCGGTCTACTTCGCACAACAGGCAAGTTGCTCATCAAAAAGCAGTAAAAAGCCCCTATTTTAGGCGAAAAACAAGAAAAAATAAAATTTTTCGAGAAAAAGTTGCTAAAAAATTTGGAGGATTAAAATAAAACCATTACCTTTGCACTCGCTTTTGAAAAGGAAGTATAGAGGCTAACGCCATTGGAGAGATGGTAGAGTGGTCGATTACAACGGTCTTGAAAACCGTCGTACCGAGAGGTACCGGGGGTTCGAATCCCTCTCTCT
>CAJOPE010000029.1 GCA_905236815.1 uncultured Prevotella sp.
AAACCGTCGGTTTAGACCACCTAAACCATTGAGTTAGCTTTTTTAACATTTGCGGAACATGCTGCGCGCTATTGCGGCTAACTGTATTTTAATTCATCGAACTCACGTTAATTAATGAGATTATACTCATCATTTAGAAAAATAGCCAGATGGTTATTAGTCAGCATTTCTCCCCCATTTATGGGGGAGATCAAAGAGAGGGTATACCACGAGCAACGTTTATTTGCTAATTATTATTAGCATTATTGCTTAATCTTGTGGCATACCCTCTCTCAATCTCCCCCACGAGTGGGGGAGAAGTGCTTTCATTTTAATTGAAAGTAGTGGTAAAGCTATGAATTAGCTAGAGAATTTCGGGCAAATGTCCCGGACCATTTTCTATCCAATCATCTAATATCATTCTGGCAATACTCAATTTCTCGGGAATATTTGGCAGATTGTCTTTTTTGAACCAGTCACCCTTGCTAAGCTCCTCTTTTTGAAGATGAATGTCGCCTGATACATAATCGGCATTATAACCAACCATTATTCCGCATGGATATGGCCAAGGTTGTGATCCGAAATAGCGCAAGTTGTTGATTTCCAGTCCAGTTTCTTCTTCTACCTCACGATGTACTGCTTGCTCCAGGGTTTCACCGGTCTCTACAAATCCAGCAACTAATCCGTAGAAGTTACTTCTGAAGTTGTTGGCATGAACCAGAAGCACCTCATCGCCCTTATGCACGAGAACAATAACGGCGGTAGCTAGCTGTGGCCAGACTTCCTTTCCGCAGTTCTCACATCGTTTGGAAATGTCGGTGTGCATCTTCATTGGTCCACCACACACACCACAGAATTGAGTATTCATATCCCAATAGAGAAGCTCCTGGCATTTTCCTGCTTTCAGATATAGGGCAGGAGTGAGCTTGTAGAAACTGGAGCGAAGCGGACACATTTCAAACTCAAGTGAATGGTCCTTGCTGATGATAGAGGTCGGGGCGTCCACACGGATGGTTCTCACCTCAGTTCCATCCTCCATAGGAGTGATATTCATCACATGTGTCCATGGTTTTATTTCGATAGGACACTCCTCAGCAAGTGGAATCGTGTAGATTCCATCGCTGAGTTTTTGCAAAGCTACATCGGTTTTGCTAAAGATAAACCAGTATTTTTTCATTTTCTCTTCTTGAAGAGCAATTGGAAGTCTCTCTCTGCAGCAGGTTTTGTCCATTCCTCAGGAACAAATTTCCAGTTGTTGTTTGGTTGTGGGTTTACAGTTCCCATTTTTTGAATTTCCTGCATCAGATAGTATCGCTGATCACGTGGTGAGCGATAGATAATGCGCTTCTCGAGTTGTTCCTGTGGGATTCCTGCACCCTTGGTAAGCAACTCGCCACCACCGTTTGCTCGATAGCTGTTAACGGCAACCTTATACATTTTATGCTCGTCGAAAGGCTCTCCGTTGCTCATCTTCAGAATCTTAATCTTCTGGCCATCCGGCTTTGTCACATCTACGATATAGTCGATGCCGGCTGCTGAGTCGAAGTTGAAAGAAAAGTTCTTGAAGGAGGTATGCTGGTTGTCGGTCTTTTCAAGATCGAGTAACAGCAAGTGATCGTCAGGGCTCTTCATAGTGTTCACCCAGAGATCGTAGCTCATTTCAAGATGCTTTCGGATTTCCTCTCCTGTGAGTTTCATCACATAGAGTCCATTCTCGAACTTGTATAGGTTGAACATATCACTAACATGAAGATCGCCTTTTTCTATCTTCTCGTTAAACTGCAGAGGAGCGTTGAAGGCAATATCTGCACCTGTAATCTTAAGCTCTAGATTCAGAATGAAATCGGTGAATGCACTGGAGCCGAAGAAGCAGTCGCGGGTGTAGATGGTATTCTCAAAGGTACCTACCTTTCGGTTCACGTATTCGTTCACCTTGTCGTACTGTGGCTTGAAGTGCTCCATGAATTTCTTGTCGACAGGCTGGTCGGTGATATCAACAATCTCGCCATTTACAGTTACACCCTGATACATATAGGCAGTTTTTCCCTTGATCTTATGACCCTGCAGATGAACAGAGATCTCGGCATCTGCCACATTCATTGCATTGTTGGCTGGGTCGAGGCATACAACTCCTTTTCCAGCTTTGTTCTTGATGTTTCCAGCCCAGGCAATATGGTCGTGACCGTACAGAATAAGGTCGAAGTCAGGAATTTCCTTCGCAATTCTCTCAACAGCATCTTCCTCGTATTTATCTGTTACGATACCGCCTTTCTTACCACTATGAAAGGTTCCTATTATCACATCCGGACGCTCGTTTTCCTTTAGATACTTCATCCAGTATTTGGAACTTTCCACCAAATTGTCGAATCTCAGACCGTTCCACAGATTCTCTGTCAGCCAGTTTGGAATGGCTGGGGTAAGCATACCAAGAATTGCAATCTTCACACCATCTCTTTCGAGGATAGTATAAGGCTTGAGATAAGGTTTTCCGGTCTTTGTGTCGATGATGTTGGCACCAAGAGTTGGACAATTTACCTCCTTAATCCACTTGTCATATACTTCGTGACCTGTTTCTACATCATGATTACCCATCGACTGCACATCATATTTCATATAGTTTATGATGTCGGCAGCAATGTTCCTGTCTTTTGTATTGATATAGTTATAAAAATAACAAGTTGGCTGACCTTGAAGAATGTCTCCATTCTCGATCAGAATAAGATTCTTTCCGTAGATAGTACGAAGAGAATCAACATAACTGCTAACTCGAGCCAAGGAGCCCTTTTTAGGCTTTCTCTGAATAAAATCATATGGAAAGAAACTACCGTGAACATCGCTAGTTTCTATTACTCGAAGTTTTACTGTTTTGTTTTGTGCATCAGCTTCGGTTGCTGAAAGTGCTAATAGCATAGCAAAAAATATTTTTTTCATATACAATCTTTGTGGCAAAGTTACATTTTTGACTGCAAAGATACGAAAAAAGAGGGAATTTATTGTTCGATTTTATTTCTTTTTATATGCGATAACCGAGATTTCTGACTATTACAGGAAATAATGGAGCAATCCGAGTGCCTCAAACAGCAGGGCGATGCCTAGATGAATGATGATTCCACCCCACAAATGGTGAGTTCTATAGGCTAGAATGCCCAGAATATAACCACCAAATACCGATGAGCACAGTTCAAGGTCGGGTTTACCTAAATGCACGCACATATAGGTGATGATCATTGGCAATATCGCTCTTGCTCCTAACCATCTGGAAAGTCCTATCACCATCGCTCCTCTGAACATGCTCTCTACTGCCAGGAAATCGTTGGCATAGCAGGTTTCGAATGGAAGAATTAGCAAGGCATCGCTCAATCCAAAGCTTCCACTTACTTGGTTGATGGTCATTCGGGGATAGAATTCCATGAACTGGGGAGTGAAGGATACTACAATGAATATTGGGAGGAGTAATAAGAATATTATTCCGTAGATTCTGAGATATTTGGTGGAGCGATTAACACCATAAAGGCCAAACTCTCCTGAGGTAAAGCCTCGGAAGAGTATGAGGAGTGTGAGAATTCCAACCGATCGGAACAAATATGAAGAGACAAGCTGGAGATATTCCTGCTCGATAGGTATATTCGTAAGGGATTGGCACCAATCAACGTATTCGGAGAATCCTTGTCCAGAACCATCGATGGTTACAAGCAGGAGCGGAAATACCCATACTTGCCACTGTCGAAGGCGTTTTCCTTCGTGACTCATCAATACGGTTGGTATCATTGTCAGATAATAGGCAAAAGCATACACCATCGATATCCTGAGCATCGACGTATGGTTCTCGTAGGATGGCTTTATAAGGATGTCGTAGATATTGAATTCCACTTGGCCGATGATGATCAAGGTGATAAGCAGAAGGATATATAGATACTTGCAAAGAGAGAAATCCTCCTTGATGAAGAGTCTGATTTCGTTAGCAAAGTCCACGATTTCCTTAGGAAGTGACCCTTCTTTTAAATATTTTGTCCATTGAAAGTGCTTGCGGTGTTGCTGGTAGTTGAGATCTCTCTCATTATCATAAGCCTCTTTTTCTAAGGAAATATCATAGTAGGCCTGCATAATATTGTGGCATTTCAGAAAGTTGAGAAGCCACTCCAGATAGTAGATAATCGGAAAGCCAATATAGAGCAGTTCCTTTTGCTGTAAGGTATGGATATATTCGTGGTTAATATCGTGTGGCTTCAGACTGCCTTTTTTGCCTCGACAGAAAATAATGCCGAGAAAGTTCTGTGCCAGAAAAGGCTTGAAGGGATAGAATTTATTATATATTATTCGCATACCTTGAAAAATGCTTTTCGATAAAATTGAAAAGCAATACTTAGTTGTGCTAAGTATTGCTTCTTTATAGTTTTAAAGCCCTGTTTGTGAGGACTATCTTATTTCACAATGAATTTCTTGTGGTTTCTGATGTAGATACCCTTTGGAAGTTTGCTGAGATCTGTACCTACAGCTACACCATTGAGGGTATAAATCATATCATTTTCAGTCTTGTTTACATCCACTTCGTTGATGCCTGTAACAAGTTTGGAAACATCATGAATATAGTCGAAGGTGATGGTACCATTTACCAACTTGATATTCTTCAAGGCCTTATTTACCTGATAGAATTTACTATTGGTCTTTGAAGGCTTGTTCTTACTTGTGTACCAATAGAAGTTAGGGATACCCATCTCATCGCTTAATTCGGTAGTACGATCATAGCTAGGGTAGAGGTCGTAGACCATGCTTGCCAAATAACGGCTGATTTTGCTAGAATAGCCATCAGCATAAACTTCCTCGTTTTTATAAGTATCATTATATGAAGAAAGAATGGCACTATCGGCAGGAACAATTGCCATATTTGGTATACCGGCAGTATTGTTCATTTTATCACTGAGTGAAACTGTATCAGGCATATTTACATGATAAACCATCAAGCCACCATTTCTGGCAATGGCCTTGGAATTCCACTTAGCTCGCTTGATATTCTCCAGAAGGAAATATTCTTTGTAAAGTTTTTTGTCTTTATAAATATTTCCGTCAGGGTTTTCGATTTTGTAAACTACACCACCTTCTTCGGTAGATTTAGACATCGTAACCTTCTGGTCTTTATTCAGTGTCTGAATATTAACAGGCCATCCCATTATCATTTTTTCCCAGGCTGTATAAGCTGTTGGGTTATAGCCATTGTTTGTGTATTCGCCACCATCCATAAGGTCCCAGTATTCCATCTCCTGATTGTCGATATGCGCGCTGGAGTAGGTTGGATAGACATCAGCAATACCCATGGCATGAGTAAGCTCATGGCAGGTTGTACCTATACCTGTTATAATAGGGGTCTTTTTAGTATTGTCTGTGAAAAGTGGTGCGATTTCTGCTGCAATACTAAACCATCCGGTTTTCTTTCCACCAATAGTTCTGGCTGTTGTAAAGGATGTACAAGCCCATACGTTTGAGCCAGGGTCTTTTGGGTCTTGATAGTTCTGTCCGACACCAGCATAGATTACATATATGCAGTCGATATATCCGTCGTTGTCACTATCAAATTGACTTGCATCCTTAATGGAATCAGTAAGAAGATCTACAGCATCTTGTACAAGCTTGTATGGGTTTTCATCTCCACCATCCTTGCTGGTTCCACCATATACAGTTTCCTTTCCTGGCAGCTTTACCGGTCCGTAAATAACAAATTCCGGCTCAAAATTGCCACCACTCATATCACTGAAATACTGAGCCACACTTCCGTAGTTCTTGGTATTTCCATTTCCAAAGTCAGTAAATTTCGCAGTAGATTTCTTGTTGAAGAACTCATTGAAAGCTGCTCTTGGATTCTTTACAGAAAAGGTATCCTTGTCATTAAAAGTAGCCAAAATGGTTAATATCTTAGGCTTGCTATCATGTCTAAGATATTTCGGTGTGGCATTTTTAATAGCTCGCGTACCTTCTGGCAGCAACAGATGAGATTTCTGAGGAATCAGTCTGTCTGCCTCTGGTGTTCCAATTACAGGATAATTTTGTGCGAATGAAGCAGTTGCCATCAAGGCAACACTAAGAAGTAGTAATATTCTCTTCATATCCTTATGTTTAATTATTGTTATTCTATTTAAAGTAATATTGTCCTTTATTCTTGGTGCGATGTCCATATTCTATTGCATGGTGGGGACAATGATGATAGCAGTTAAAGCATACTAGGCACTCTTTCTGCTTTTTCCATTCTGGCATTGTTCCTTTTCCACCTATTATATTATTAACTGGACAAACGTTTGCGCAGATTCCGCATTTCACACATCGTTCTTTCTCGACATGGAAAGGCTTATCTGTAATCAAGTGCTTTTCAAAGAATCCACCAACAGGTCCTGAGAAAAAAGAAGGGATAGGACCTTCTACTAGTTCTGAGATACCTGTCTTCTTGTCGAAAACATCCTCGCAAATTCTCTTGAGCTGTTCTCCTGCCTTGGAAATCTTTAGTCGTTCATTTTCTTTTGTATCGACATCCATAAATGGTAAGCCGACATAAGCCTCAGGCATAATCAGCGACCAGGCTGCATCCACCTTGAAAGGAAGATAGCGTAAAGCCTTGCCGATACTGTCGCCTGCAGTGCATACACAATAAGTATAACCGCTCCATTTCTTATGATCTGATGAAGAGATTATACTTATTCTCTGAAGGAACTCTCTAACAATAATTGGAACTCTCCATCCGTGGACAGGAAAGACAATTCCTAATCGCTCGTCTGGGGATAATTGATATTCGAATTCCTTATTTTTAAGCGCATCAGGTATATACACAAGATTATCTCGTGTAGCAGCTGCCAATTTCATGGCAGCCCATTTCGTATTACCTGTAGCTGAAAAATATAATATCATTCTTTTGAGAATAATCCGTAAAGTTCGGCATCTATCTTGTCGGCAATCTCATTGAAAGCCATCTTGTCATTTTCAAAGTCGGTATGGTCGCCATCCACAATGATTAGCTTGCCCTTGTAGTCCTTTATCCAGTCTTCGTATCGGCTGTTCAGACCTTTGAGATAGTCGAGACGCATGGTCTGCTCGTAATCTCTTCCTCGTTTCTGGATATGTCCAACGAGGGTAGGGATGCTGCTTCTGATGTAGATCATCAAGTCTGGCAACTTTACCAACGAGATCATCAAGTCGAAAAGATCAGTATAGTTATCGAAGTCACGATCTGTCATCAGCCCCATATCGTGCAAGTTTGGCGCAAATATTTTTGCATCCTCGAAAATGGTACGGTCCTGAATAACTGTCTCGTCATTCTGACTGATCTCCACAACATCGCGGAAACGCTTGTTGAGGAAGTAGATCTGAAGGTTGAAAGACCATCTGTTCATGTCGGCATAGTAGTCTTCAAGATATGGATTGTTGTCAACAGGCTCGAAATGAGCTTTCCATCCGAATCTCTTAGCAAGCATTTTTGTCAGAGTTGTCTTGCCGCTACCTATGTTTCCTGCTATTGCTATATGCATTTTAAGTTTATTTTTTTATTTGGAATGAATCAGGAATTGTGCGAGAATAATCCAAAAAGCTCCGCATCAATTTTGTCGCAAATAGCTCCGAAGTCCTTCCGATTGCCTAGGAAGTCGATATTGTCGACCTCAATCACTAATACTTTTCCCTTGTACTTGTTAAATATAAAATCCTCGTATTTCGCATTCAGATTCTCAAGATAGTCGATAGGCATCTTCTGCTCGTAATCCCGGTTTCTTTTCTGAATGTTAGCAACAAGGTGAGGAACGCTTGAGCGAAGATAAATCATCAGCTCTGGTTCTTTCACCACATCCATAATGTTATCGAAGAGCTCCATATAGGTTTCGAAATCCCTGTCATTCATGTTGCCCATATCCTTGTTGTTTGCGGCAAAGATATAGACACCTTCATAGATGGAGCGATCCTGAACTATGGTCTCTTTAGAACTTGCGATTTCAAGCAAGTCCTTAAATCTCTCTTTCAGAAAATAGACTTCGAGATTGAAGGACCATCGCTTGATATCCTTATAGTAATCGGCGAGGTAAGGATTGAAATCCACTTTCTCCCTCTGAGCCTTCCAGCCATAGTGCTTGGCGAGAAGATTTGTGAGGGTGGTCTTACCACAACCGATGTTTCCTGCTATTACAATATGCACCTTTACAGCGTGTTTTTATTTAGTAGCTTCAGTCATATCACCTTCTATATAAAGGCGAGTCATCTCAACCTTACCATTGCTGCGAACAGTGATGGTCTTCTTGAAGTGGCCAGGGAACTTGCCAAGACCATTATAGGTTACTTCGATTTGTCCCTTCTGACCTGGCTGTACTGGCTGCTTGGTGTATTTTGGAACAGTGCATCCGCAGCTGGCAACAGCCTGATTGATAATAAGAGGTTGGTTACCCACATTCGTGAAAGTGAATGTTGTCTTCACAACAGGATCTTTCTCTGAGAAAGTGCCAAAGTTGTGAGTGAGTTTGTCAAACTTGATCTGAGCCTGAGCATTTGCAGAAATAGCAATGGTCAGCATCATCATCATTGAAAAAATAATCTTTTTCATATCTTATTAAACTTTAAATTCGTATTAATTAGATGCAAAGGTAATACCTTTCGATTAAAGTCGGTGTAATAATTAACAAATTTTTTGCTATTGCTTGCAAAGTTACAAAAAAAATTGCTACTTTTGCAATTCGAAAATAATAAATTGATTATATGTACAGAAGTAACACTTGTGGAGAGCTTCGACTCTCTGATGCTGGCAAGAATGTAACACTTGCCGGATGGGTTCAGAGATCACGCAAGATGGGTGGCATGACATTCGTTGACCTGCGTGACCGCTATGGCATTACTCAGCTTGTTTTCAACGAGGCTGATAATAAGGAGCTTTGCGACGAAGCTAATAAGCTCGGACGTGAGTTTTGTATCCAGATTAAGGGTACTGTAAGTGAGCGTCAGAGCAAAAATGATAAGATGGATACTGGTGATATCGAAATCATAGTTAAGGAACTTAATGTTCTTTCTCCATCTCTCACTCCTCCTTTTACTATAGAGGATAATACGGATGGTGGTGATGATCTTCGTATGAAGTATCGCTATCTCGACCTCCGTCGTTCTGCTGTACGCAAAAATATGGAGTTGCGTCACCGTATGACTATTCTTATCCGTAACTTCTTGGATAGTAAGCAGTTCATCGAGGTGGAGACTCCTATTCTTATCGGTTCTACTCCTGAGGGTGCCCGCGACTTCGTCGTACCTTCTCGTATGAATCCAGGCCAGTTCTATGCTTTGCCACAGAGTCCTCAGACTTTGAAGCAGCTCTTGATGGTTGCTGGTTTCGATCGTTATTTCCAGATTGCAAAGTGTTTCCGTGATGAGGATCTTCGTGCTGACCGTCAGCCAGAGTTCACTCAGATCGACTGTGAGATGAGCTATGTTGATCAGGATGATGTAATCGATTTGTTTGAGGATATGGCTCGCCACTTGTTCAAGGAAATCCGTGGGGTTGAACTTCCAAAGTTGGAGCAGATGACTTGGCATGAGGCTATGAAGCGCTTCGGTAGTGATAAGCCAGATCTCCGCTTCGGTATGGAATTCGTTGAGTTGAAGGATGCTTTCACTGGTAAGGGTGAATTCAGTGTATTTGACGAGGCTAAGTATATTGGCGGTATCTGTGTTCCTGGTTGTGCAGACTATACTCGCAAGCAGTTGAACGATTTAACCGATTTCGTTAAGAAACCACAGGTAGGCGCTAAGGGTCTTGTTTACATTAAATATAATAGCGATGGAACTGTTAAGAGTTCTATCGATAAATTCTATACTCCAGAGGTTCTCGCAGAAATCAAGGAGGTTATGGGTGCAAAGGATGGAGATCTTGTTTTGATTCTTTCTGGCGATAATGCCAACAAGACTCGTATTCAGCTCTGCAGCCTTCGTCTTGAGATGGGTGAACGTCTTGGTCTTCGTGATAAGAATGTATTCAAGTGCTTGTGGATTATCGACTTCCCTCTCTTTGAGTGGAGTGATGAGGAGCAGCGCTTGATGGCAACTCACCATCCATTCACTATGCCTAATCCAGATGATATTCCATTGTTGGATGAGCATCCTGAGCAGGTTAGAGCTAAGGCTTACGACTTTGTATGCAATGGTATTGAAGTTGGTGGTGGTAGTCTTCGTATTCACGACACTAAGCTTCAGGAGAAAATGTTTGAGGTGCTTGGTTTCACACCAGAGCGTGCTGAGGAGCAGTTTGGCTTCTTGATGAACGCATTTAAGTATGGTGCGCCACCTCATGCTGGTCTTGCATTCGGTCTCGATCGTTTTGTGAGTATCCTTGCTGGTTTGGATAGTATCCGTGACTGTATAGCATTCCCTAAGAATAATAGCGGTAGAGATGTAATGCTTGATGCTCCAGGCTATCTTGATCAGAAGCAGTTGGATGAACTTCAGCTGGTTATCAAGAAGGACTAGGCATTTGATATAGGTCAAGGATTTAGCAAGTTTTTGGCAAAAAAGATGACAGTTTAATTTTTTTACGCTATATTTGCAGCAAATAATTAATAACTTGAGGATTACGGAAGTAAGAATCAAAGATAATAAGTTATTTACTAAAAACTATGGCAGAAAAGAAAGCAACAACAAAGGCAGCTCCAAAGAAGGAAGCTGCAAAGAAGGCTCCAGCAAAGAAGGCTGCTGCAAAAAAGACCGTTATCGCATTGAATGCTGAAAACGCAGGATTTAAAGCTGGCGATGTTTATCAGGCACTGGCAGCTGCAGGTGCAGCTCAGACAGTAGCAGAGATAGCTAAGAACGCTAAAATTTCCGAAGAGGAGGCACTCCTTGGTATTGGATGGCTCTTTAAGGAAGGTAAGATCAAAAACGAGGACAACAAGGTTGTTCTTGCTTAAATAGCTGAAAAGAGAAGGGACCGCTGATTCATTGAAACCAGCGGTCTTTTTTTATTTTTTTGATGAATTTAGATAAAGAAATATTAAGAGTTCTTTCTGAAGCGGGTGCTCAAGGATTGAAGATTGAGAAGATTGCCCGTCATGTATATAATTCTTGTAATTCAATGTTTACTCCCTTGAATTACGAGGATGTACACAGCTATGTCACTTCTTATCTCCGTTCACATTCCAAAAAACCGGATTCTATCGTGGAAAAAGCGGAGTGGGGAGTCTATCGCATTAACTTGTGGGCTAAAGAGAGTCAGCAATTGATGCTGCAATTCTCTAACAAACAGGAAATTATGCCTGCAGAACCTAAGGATGAAGATAAATCCTTGAGTTTGTTTTGATTTTTTTAGGGGATATAGTCACCTTATTCGTATTATAATTAAAGTCCATGAAATAGTTTGTGGACATCTAACCAATTGAAAACATATATATAAAATCTAAAATTATGAGCAATAGATATTTACTCGGATTTGATGTAGGTTCTTCTTCAGTAAAGGCATCCCTTACAAATGTGGATACTGGTGAAATTGCAGCTTCGGCTTTCTATCCAGAGCACGAGGCTCCTATCACGGCTGTTAAGGCTGGATGGGCAGAGCAGGATCCTCAGATGTGGTGGGACAATGCAAAGTTGTCTTTGAAGAAAATTATGAGTGAGACAGGTGCTACTGGTGAGGATATTCTCGCTATTGGTATTTCTTATCAGATGCATGGTCTTGTTTGTGTTGACAAGGATCAGAACGTACTTCGTCCAAGTATCATCTGGTGTGACTCTCGTGCCGTTCCTTATGGTGAGAAGGCATTCAATACATTAGGTTCTGACCAGTGTCTTTCACATCTCTTGAATTCTCCTGGTAACTTTACTGCCTCTAAATTGGCTTGGGTAAAGGAAAATGAGCCTGCCCTTTTTGAGAAGATTGATAAGATCATGCTTCCTGGCGATTATATCGCAATGAAGTTGTCTGGTGAGATCAATACCACTATTGGTGGATTGAGCGAAGGTATGATGTGGGACTTCAAGGAGAAGAAGCCTGCTAAGTTCTTGTTGGATTACTTCGGTTTCCCAGAGGATATCCTTCCAGAAATCGCACCAACTTTCTCTGTACAGGCAAAGGTTAGTAAGAGTGCAGCTGCTGAACTAGGTTTGAAAGAGGGTACTCCTATTTCTTATCGTGCTGGTGATCAGCCAAATAATGCTGTAAGTTTGAACGTGTTCAACCCAGGCGAAATTGCTTCTACAGCAGGTACATCCGGTGTTGTTTATGGTGTGCTTGGTGATGTAAACTATGATCCAAAGAGCCGTGTAAATACATTTGCACATGCTAATTATACTACAGACATCGACCGCCTGGGTGTATTGCTCTGCATCAATGGTACTGGTATTCTGAATGCTTGGGTTCATCGTAACATTACTCCAGATGTTAGCTATGCAGATATGAACGACTTGGCTGCTAGTGTAGCTATTGGTAGTGAGGGCGTAAGTATCATTCCTTTCGGAAATGGTGCAGAACGTGTTCTTGAGAATAAGGAAATTGGCTGCAGCATTCATGGCTTGAATTTCAACAAGCATAATCGTGCTCATATCGTTCGTGCTGCTCAGGAAGGCATTGTCTTCAGCTTCTGCTATGGTATGGAGATTATGGAGAAGATGGGTATGGATATCAAGAAGATTCATGCTGGTAAGGCTAATATGTTCTTGAGCCCATTGTTCCGTGACACATTGGCAGGTGTAAGTGGTGCAACTATCGAGCTTTATGAGACTGATGGTAGTGCTGGTGCTGCTAAGGGTGCTGGTATTGGTGCTGGTATCTACAAAGACCATGATGAGGCTTTTGCAACTTTGAAGAAACTCGCTGTAATTGAGCCAGATGAGAGCAAGCGTGATGCTTATCTCAGTGCTTACGCTCAGTGGAAAGAAGTGCTGAAAAACGAAATTTAATCCATCCGAAAAGGAAGATTAATCATCATAGATAAAAAAGTCCCTGTTAGAGTAATCTAATAGGGATTTTTTTTGTAACTTTGTAGCCAACGTAAACTTAATTTAATATATTATTAGTGTATGGCTCGTATTAGCAACCACTTAGTGATTATGGCAGGCGGCGTAGGAAGCCGTTTTTGGCCAATGAGTACGGCTGAGAAGCCAAAGCAGTTTATTGATGTCCTTGGAGTTGGACGTTCTTTACTGCAGTTGACATTTGATCGTTTTAAAGGTATCTGCGACCCAGAGAATGTTTGGGTTGTTACCAATAAGAACTATTTCGACCAGGTTCACGAACAATTACCAGAAATTCCTACTGAGAATATTCTTCTGGAACCTTGTCGTCGTAATACAGCGCCATGTATTGCTTATGTAAGCTGGCGCATCAAATCAAAAGACCCAAAGGCTAACATAGTAGTCACTCCTTCTGATGCATTTGTTGCAGATGTAGAGGAGTTCCGTCGTGTTGTAAAGGGATGTCTTGGTTATACTTCGACATCTGATGCGATTGTAACTTTGGGCATGAAGCCAAGTCGCCCAGAAACAGGATATGGTTATATTCAGGCTGATTTGACATCGCCTTCTGCTACAAACAAGGAAATTTATCGTGTTGATAGTTTCCGTGAGAAGCCTAATTTGGAGACTGCTCAAAAGTATTTGAAGGAGGATAATTATTTCTGGAATGCTGGTATCTTCATTTGGAATGTGCAGACCATCGTGAATGCCTTCCGTGTATATGAGCCAAGTATTGCTAAGATATTTGAGTCTATTGATTCTGTTTATGGCACAGATAAAGAACAGGCTGTTATTGACGAGCGTTATGCTGAATGCGAGAATATTTCTGTTGACTATGCCATTATGGAAAAAGCAGAGGAGATCTTTGTATGTCCTGCAAGTTTTGGATGGACTGACCTTGGAACATGGGGAAGTCTTCTGATGCAGACTAAACGTGACAGCTTTGGCAATGGTGTCATTGGAAAAGATATCCAAATGATTGAGAGTAAAAATAATGTTGTGAATCTGAATGGAGTAAAGAAAGCTGTGATTCAAGGTCTTGATGGTTATATTGTAGCTCAGCAGGATGGAACACTTCTCATCTGTAAACTTTCGGAAGAACAACGTATTAAACAATTTAGCGGTGAAAACTAAAAATTTCGATCTTTCCCTAAGAGGGATGGAACAAATGAATAAAATATGGAAAGAAAAGTAGCGCTTATTACAGGAATTACAGGTCAGGATGGATCCTACCTTGCAGAATTATTGTTGAGTAAGGGATATGATGTTCATGGTACTATCCGTCGTTCATCTGTAGATTTCCGCGAGCGTATTGCTCATTTGGAGGGAACCCCTAACTTCCACCTTCACTATGCCGACTTGAGCGACTCTATGAGTATCGTATCTCTTGTTGGTAAGGTG
>CAJOPE010000030.1 GCA_905236815.1 uncultured Prevotella sp.
AAATGTTAATAGATTGTCAATCAGTATATTGCAATGTTTGATTATTCGCGAAAGCCGGTAAAATGGCAAGTGGGAAACTTTAGTATATTAATCCGTTTAGTGATTTATGTATTGAAACATATGGATACATTACAAAGATTTCCTTTTTTGGCACAGGATGCTGTGTTTAAGAGATTGTCAGAGATTACCGATGTGGATTCTTTGTCAAAGGAGGAGCGTGCTAAATATGAAGCAAGTCTCCGCGAGTATCGTGATTATGTAGGGGTGCTGGAATACCAGCGTACTGAAGGCGAGAAGAAAGGTCTTGCGAAAGGTCTTGCAGAAGGTCTTGCTAAAGGACTTGCAGAAGGTCTTCATCAAACTGCTGCAAATCTTAAGCAAATGGGAATATCTTCTGAACAGATTTCCAAAGCGACAGGATTGTCTGTTGCTGAGATTGAAGAATTATAATCCTATTGATATTCTTAAGGCTTTAATGCTTTGATTATAAAAAAAGAGAATACAAACTGAATTGTATTCTCTTTTTTTATTTACCAACTAATTTTCTCTTGAATTATCCAAGATATTTCATAAGAATGCGTGCGTTACCACTCTCGCGGAGTTTCACAATGCTCTTCTCGCGAATCTGGCGGACACGCTCTCTTGTGAGTCCTAATTCGTCACCAATCTCCTCAAGTCCCTTCTCGTGACAGCCAATACCGAAGCATTCGCGGATGATGGTGATCTCACGGTCTTTCAACACACTCTTCAAGACATTGTTGAGCTCGAGAGCCATACTCTCGAAATCCACCTGCTTGTCGGTACGTGTATCCTCACCGCCAGCCATAACGTCAACCATAGAGTTGTCGTCGTCATCACCGAATGGAGCATCAATACTCATGTGGTGATTGTCAGCCTTGATGGTCTGGTCGATTTTGTTCTCATCAATCTTTGTGATGTGAGCAAGCTCCTGAACAGAAGGCTTGCGCTGATTTTCCTGCTCGAACTTGCTGATCTCAGCATTGATTTTACTCAGAGCTCCTACCTGGTTGAGAGGCAGACGAACAATACGGCTCTGCTCAGCGATAGCCTGCAGAATGCTCTGACGAATCCACCATACAGCATAGGAGATAAACTTGAAGCCTCGAGTTTCATCAAATTTCTCGGCAGCCTTTACAAGTCCAATGTTACCCTCGTCAATTAAATCGGTAAGTGAAAGTCCCTGGTGCTGATACTGCTTTGCAACAGAAACGACAAATCGAAGATTGGCCTTAACCAGCTTCTCCTTTGCACGCTCACCAGCGCGACCGCCCTTCTTGATGGCTTGAGCAAGCTCGATTTCCTCGTCGATAGATACCATTGGCTCACGGCCAATCTCTACCAGGTACTTGTCAAGTGCTTCACTAGAGCGATTGGTTATACTCTTACTGATCTTAAGTTGTCTCATTCTATTCCTTTTTACCTTAATCTTTTAGCTAAAAAAATATCTTTGTAAGCCGTAGTGATTACAAACGGCTTGCAAAGATACGAAATTTTTCTGAATTAGGGGTGCTAATTCGAAGAATCTTTTGATTTTTTTGTCCTTTTATCAGTAATATTACTGAATTCCCTTCATCATCTTCTTCAATACTGGGCAGAGGAAGAACAAGGCTACACTTGCTACGCCTGCCATAACTACGAAGATCATGAAGAAATCGCTAAGGGTCTCAACCTGATATCCGAGGATGCTCTGTGCTGGCTTGCCTGGCTCTGGGAAGAGGGTGGCAAACTTGCCTGCAAGAATGTTACTTGCTGCATTGCTCATGAACCATACACCCATGAGGAGGGATGCTAAACGAGCTGGTGAAAGCTTGTTAACCATACTCAAACCGATAGGTGAGAGGGAAAGCTCACCACAAGTGTGGATGGCATAGAGGGCGATCAACCAGAACATGCTTACCTTTGCGCTACCTGTTACACCATAGGTTGCATAAGCGATCACTGCATAACCAATAGCGAGGAGCATCAAGCCGATAGCCTGCTTCATTGGAGAAGCTGGCTCCTTGCCTGCCTTGCCAAGTTTCTCCCACATCATGGCAAACAATGGGGCGAAGCATACTACGCAGATTGGGTTCACACTCTGGAACCATGGAGTCTTGAACTCACCACCGAGGATGTTGCGGTCTACATTGTGCTCGGCAAAGTAGGTGAGGGAAGCACCTGCCTGCTCGAAAGCTGACCAGAAGAAGATTACGAAGACTGCGATGATGTAGATTACACCAATACGGCTCATCTCTTCCTTGGTAAGACTCTTGTCGGTGATGATGAATACTGGCATTGCAATAGCAAGTGCAAATACGGCTGCTGAAATCCAGTCGTTGAAACTCTCTGCACCATAACCAAATGCGAAGATCAATCCAACTGCAAGTATGAGACATCCCCAGAGACGGAGAGGTGAATTCTCAACCTTAGGCTGCTCAACCTCAACAATCTCCTCGCCACGAGCTGCTGCCTCCTCCTTAACGAGTTCTGCCTTTGGCTTGTCGCCAATCAGAATTCCTTCTGGAGTCTTGAGGTACTTGTGCTTGAATGACCAGAAAATTACGATAGAGAGAACCATGGCGATACCTGCGCAGAGGAAAGCCCACTTGAAGGTTGAAGGATCGTCCCAGCTACCTGTACCAATACCACCGCAAACGAAAGGAGCGATGAGGGCACCTACGTTGATACCCATATAGAAAATGGTGAAGGCTGCATCCTTACGATGGTCGGTTGGCTCATAGAGGTCGCCTACCATGGTTGAGATGTTTGGCTTGAAGAAACCATTACCAATGATGAGGGCAGCAAGACCTGTGAACATCAGCATCTTTGCCATGAAGTTATCAACTGTTGGGTCGATGGCTCCACCTACATTAGGATCCTTGAAAATACTCTGCTTTACGAAGCAAGCACTGGCAAACATCAAGAACTGACCGATGGCCATAATGATACCACCAGTGATAATACTCTTGTTGTTACCCCAGTAGCGGTCGGCGATGTAACCACCGATCAGTGGAGTAAGGTAAACCAGACCGGTATAGGAACCGTAGATCTGGAATGCATCAGTTGTAGAGAAAAGTGCGGCACACATATACAATGTGAAGAGTGCGCGCATTCCGTAATAACTAAATCTCTCTGCCATCTCCGTTGCAAACAACAGGTAGAGGCCTTTTGGATGTCCGTTAGATTGACTCATATAATCTCGTTTTTTAAATATTTCGTTTATAGATTTATTTCGTTGATTACTTCTTCAACCACTTATCAAGCCAGTTGAAGTAGGTTCTCTGCCAGAGAATACCGTTCTGTGGCTTCAATACCCAGTGATTCTCATCAGGATAGAGAAGAAGCTCAGCAGGAATGCCCTTCATACGAGCGGCATTGAAAGCGCCCATGCCCTGGTTGGCATTAATACGATAGTCCTTCTCACCGTGAATGACGAGGATAGGTGTATCCCACTTGTCGATGAATTTATGAGGACTGTTCTCGTAGGTCTTCTTTGCATTCTCGCTCAGGTTCTTGTTCCAGTATGCACTCTCGTACTCCCAGTTAGAGAACCAAGCCTCCTCGGTATCTGTGTACATGCTCTCGAGGTTGAATGCTCCATCGTGAGAAATGAATGCCTTGAAACGCTTGTTGTGATGACCTGCAAGGTAGTAAACTGAGAAACCACCGAAGCTGGCACCAACACAACCCAGACGATCCTTATCTACGAATGGAAGGTTTTGAGCTGCATCATCGATAGCTGAAAGATAGTCGTCCATACACTGACCTGTCCAGTCGCCAGATACTTCCTCGTTCCACTCACTGCCGAAGCCTGGAAGACCACGACGGTTTGGTGCTACAACTACATAACCCTGAGCAGCCATGATTGAGAAGTTCCAACGATAACTCCAGAACTGAGAAACAGGACTCTGTGGACCACCTTCGCAGAAGAGGAGAGTAGGGTACTTCTTTGTTTCATCGAAATGTGGTGGAAGGATAATCCATACCAATTCCTTCTTGCCATCGGTAGTGTTTACCCAACGCTGCTGAATCTTGGCACTAGCGAGCTGGTCGAGAATATGCTTGTTCTCTTCGGTAATCTGCTCAACCTTTGCAGCCTTCTCTTTCTTAGACGGAGTAATTACATAAATGTCGTCAGGAACAAGGTTGCTATGACGGGTTGCCACCAACTGCTTCTTGTTAAGAATCTGAACTGAACCATAGTCGTTCCAGCTATCGTCAGTAATCTGCTTAACAACTCCAGCAAGAGTAACATTATAGATACGCTCTGTAGCATGCCATACGCCCATGAAGTAAAGGCTCTTGCTGTCGAGTGCCCAAACATAGTCGTCAACATTGCTATCGTAATTCTTCTGGTTAGTTACATAAGTTTTCTTGCCAGTTGCAAGTTCATAAACGCAAAGACGGTTGAGATCGCTCTCATAGCCATCACGCTCCATGCTCTGCCAAGCAATGTACTTACCGTCAGGAGAGAATTTAGGGTTTACATCATAGCCAACATTCATGTCGCCTTCCTGATGATTTACCTCCTGATCCTTATAGCTGCGAGTGTTATCTACCGCTGGAGCCTTATAACCTGCAGGCTTGCAAAGATTCTTAGTCTCCTTGGTGTCAATATTATAAAGGTAGATATCAGCATCGGTAGAGTTAGCATAAGCCACACCTTCCTTCTTGCGGCAAGTGTAGGCAACAGTCTTACTATCGGTACTCCAGTCCATCTGCTCAATACCACCGAAAGGAGCCAGTGGACTCTCGTATGGTTCACCCTCAAGGATGTCGATACCCTCGTTGATACCCTCAGCAGAAACTTCAGCCACGAATGGGTGAGCGATGCTCTCCACATAGTGGTCCCAATGGCGATAGTTCATGTCGGTAATGACACGACCACTTGCAAGAGGAAGATCTGATGGGTTTTTCTTAATAGTTCCGTTGTAATCAATGCTCTTGATGAGAATAATCTTCTTGCCATCAGGAGAGAACTGGAAACCTTCGATGTCAATCTTGGAATGAGAAAGTTGTTTTCTTCCTGTACCGTCTGGATTCATGCTCCAAACCTGTCCATCACGAAGGAACGCAATCTTGGTGCCGCCCTCAATCCAGGCAGCATCACTTTCGCTCTTGGCATCCTGAGTGAGTTGCTTCTTGTTCTTGCCATCAGCGTCCATAATGAACAGAATCTGATGACCCTTGTTTTCCTTTACACTGTAATATCCTACCTGATAGGCGATCTTCTTACCATCTGGAGAAGCAGCAACACCGCCTACGCGGCCCATTGCCCATAATGCTTCTGGAGTCATTAAATCGCTGGAAAGCTGGATGTTATTTTTCTCGATCATGGTTTGTGCTTGCACATTCATGCCACTTGTTGCCATAAGGGCTGCTGTGGCCAGTGCTATCATCTTATTCATATCTTGTTTAGATTTGTAATACCTAATTAATCTCTCATTTATGTTATTCTTTGCCTGGTAAGCTAAAGAAGATAAATGAGGATATGTCACGTGAGGCTCCAAAAATGATAACTCTTTTGCGTGACATATCCTCACCATTCACCCCATGCAGGGTGGGGAGTTTATGGGGAAATTATTTTCCTAAGTTCTGTTTTCTGCGGTTCAGTTCTTCCTGACGCTCGCGAACTTTAGCCTGCTCTTTCTCCTGATACTCTTGGAGTGCCTGAAGACGAGCTGCAAGTCCACCCATCTTCTTTGGGTTGTTCTTGTTCTCGTTGTAGTGAGACTCAAGGATAGCCAACAGTTTCTCATCATTTGTAGTCTTGCGAAGTGCCCACATAATTGCAGCACTGAAGAAGAGTGAAATGAAGTAGTAGAAGTTCAGACCAGCACTGTAATCGTTGAACATGAAGAAGAACATCAATGGCATAAGAAGCATCATATAACGCATCATCTTCATCTGCTGCTGTTGCTCTGCACCACCTACCATCTGATCCTTCTGCTGCTGCATGGTGAACCAGCTATAGAGGAGGTTGGCAATTACGAAGAGAATACAGGTGAGACTCAAGTGATCGCCGATGAGCCATAAATTGCTGCCCCATTCCAGGATTGGGTCGAAAGTACTCAAGTCGTTAATCCAGAGGAAACTCTGACCACGAAGCTGGATAGCATTAGGAACGAAGTTGAACATTGCAATCCAGATAGGCATCTGAATGAGCATTGGAAGACAGCCTGAAAGTGGACTAACACCATATTTCGCGTATTCGGCCATCATTGCCTGCTGCTTCTTCATACTGTCCTCAGGCTTGTCAAACTGCTTGGTTGCTGCTTCCAACTTTGGACGGAGCACACGCATCTTGGCAGAGCTCATGTAGCTCTTCTTTACCATTGGATAGGTGATAACCTTCAGAAGTAAGGTGATGAGAATCAAGACGATACCCATTGATACTCCGAGGTTGCTGCTCAAGAAGTCGAACACAGGACGTGTGAAGAACTGGTTGATGTATCTGAACAAAGGCCATCCGAGGTAAACCAAACGGTGAAGATTAAGATCGTGACCAAATTCGCTCTCTTCCTCTACAGAAGAGAGAATCTTATAGTCGTTAGGACCATAATAGAATTCCAACTCAGTTGGATTCTTTCCGCTAGGGTCGAAAGCAGTCTTCATCTTGGCACTTACCGCCTTCAGATAGCTAACCTTCTTGCCTTGCTGGCTCTCCTTGTCGAATGGAATACTGGTGAGCTCTGCACCTTTGGCGAAGCCATCCTTAGAGATGATGACAGAAGAGAAGAACTGGTTCTTGAAAGCTACCCAGTCGAGTGCCTCCTCTGTGTTCTCTGACTTTTCTGAAGCTTCGTTCAAATAGTCTGTACCACCGTCTTTCTCCTTGAAATCCAAGCGAGCATAGCGATTCTCGAAAGTGAATCCACGCTCCTGCTGCTTGATATTCTCGTTCCAGTCGATATTTACCTGATTCTGACGAGGATCAAAGAGACCGGCCATTCCCTGAGCAACCATGTTCATGTGGAGCATATAGTCCTTACCCAATCGGTAGTTCAGGATGAGCTGTTTGCCCTCTGCAGCTTGTGCAACGAAACTAACAGTAGTGTCAGTAACATTGGTTGGCTGGAAGTAGAGGTCCTTTGTCTCAATGTTTAACTCTTTGGCAACAAGTGTATAATTCAAGACATGATCCTTGCCCTCGAAAAGAGTAAGACCATTTACGTCATCGCTATTACCAGTCTTGTCGGCAATATTATGACCAATATAACGCTTGGTACCCTTGATGTTCTTGATATAGGCCTTGGTTACAACTGCGCCCTTAGTGTTAAAGGTGAGCTGTAAGCGACCGTTCTGCAAAACCACCTCCTGTGCATTGCCTGTTAAGGCAGCGTGGAAGAGGGCAGTAGTGTCAGCCTCAATCTTTTTTCTCGCGGCAGCCTGTTTCTGCTCCTGTGCAAATTTAGCTGCTTTAGTAGCTTCGTTCTTCTTTGCCTGTGCAATGGAATCCTCAACGAAAGCCTTTCGCTGGTCTTCTGCTGAAGGCTGGTTATACCAGCTGAATCCTAATAGTACAGCGGCGATGAGAACAAAGCCGATAATTGTATTTTTATCCATATTTGGTTATTAAACTTACTTCTTGTTTGCAATCGCGGTCTTTACGAAATCGACAAAGAGTGGGTGTGGTTTCAATACAGTACTCTGGTACTCAGGATGATACTGTGTACCTACATACCACTTCAAACCAGGAATCTCTACGATCTCAACAAGGTCACTCTCTGGATTGCGGCCTACACACATCATACCGTTCTTCTCGAATTCACGCTCAAACTCATTGTTGAACTCATAACGATGGCGGTGACGCTCCTGAATGTGCTCCTTCTTATAAATATTGAATACACGGCTGTTCTGCTTCAGTACGCACTCGTAAGCGCCCAGACGCATAGTACCACCCATATTGCTGATATTTTTCTGCTCCTCCATAATGTCAATAACATTATGTGGGGTCTTTTCGTCCATCTCACGACTGTTGGCATCTTTGTAGCCCAATACGTTGCGGGCAAACTCGATGACAATCATCTGCATACCCAGGCAGATACCGAAGGTAGGGATGTCGTGTGTGCGAGTATAGTGAGCAGCAACAATTTTACCCTCAATACCACGTTGACCGAATCCTGGACAGATAACGATACCATCCTGTCCTTTCAGCTGCTCGGCAACATTCTCCTCGGTGATATACTCAGAGTTGATGAAATTGATGTTTACCTTATAATCATTATAGGTACCCGCGTGAGAGAGACTCTCGCGAATACTCTTGTAGGCATCCTGTAAATCATATTTTCCAACCAAGCCAATGTTGATAACATCCTTGGCATTATTTCTTCTTTCAAGGAACTGTTTCCAAGGACCAAGTGCTGGTGTTTCGCCAACTGACTCGCCTGTCTTGCGAAGAATGGCTGCGTCAAGTCCTTGATTCTGCATATTAACAGGTACTTCGTAGATGCTAGGGAGGTCCTCGCTCTGGATTACACAGTCGAGATCAACATTACAAAATGCTGCTACCTTCTTGCGAACGCCATCCTCAAGATGCTTCTCTGTACGGAGAATAAGAATGTCTGGCTGAATACCCACTGCCTGTAACTCCTTCACAGAATGCTGGGTTGGCTTTGTCTTCAACTCGCCAGCTGCCTTTAAATAAGGTACATAAGTAAGGTGAATGTTTACGGCATTCTTACCAAGTTCCCATTTCATCTGGCGGATAGCCTCAAGGAATGGAGCACTCTCGATATCACCGATTGTACCACCGATCTCGGTGATGACATAGTCGTAGTGATATTTCTGTCCTAGTAGTTTGATGTTACGTTTGATCTCGTCGGTGATGTGTGGTACAACCTGAATGGTTTTTCCCAGATAGTCGCCGCGGCGTTCCTTGTCGATTACCGATTTATAAATACGTCCGGTAGTCATAGAGTTAGCCTTTGTTGTCTGGATACCTGTGAAACGCTCATAGTGACCAAGGTCGAGGTCGGTTTCCATTCCATCCACAGTAACATAGCACTCGCCGTGCTCGTATGGATTTAATGTACCCGGGTCGATGTTGATGTATGGGTCAAATTTTTGGATTGTGATGTTGTAGCCTCTGGCTTGCAGAAGCTTGCCAATAGAGGAAGAAATGATTCCCTTACCTAATGAAGAAACCACACCGCCAGTGACGAAGATATACTTAGTTTCAGCCACGATTATTGAAATTAAAAGATTACTTTTGTTATAACAAGGTGCAAAATTACAATAAAATTATTACCTTTGCAAACAAAATGGAAGTTTTCTAATGAAGATAAGATACATTATAACATTATTTACCACGTTTTTTGCGCTGGGTGCTAGTGCGCAGAATAGTAATTCTGTTGCTTCTAAAGATACCGTTGCACAGAGAAGTTCGATGTTGTTCCTGCCTATGACTTTCTATCACGGGCCGGCTCATCGATTGTTTAGTATTGATGAGTCGAAGGACGAGTCGGCAGAATTAGTTGACAAGGCTTTGCTTGATGTTTATCTTAACCGTCCTGATCTTGTTAAGAATAAGGAAACTCGATTGATTTCCGTTAGTAAGCAGGCGCCTAAGAAAATAGGGGAGCAACAGGCTCATCCTGACATCGTGGAGCAGGTGGCACCTAAGGCGATTGAACCGGAAATTGAACCTATGCAGGTGTATTTGCTTCATCCTAACTTCTGGGATTTCTCGGGTGATTATTATCTTCAGTTCCTTCAGAACTATGTGTCTGGTAACTGGTATAAGGGTGGTGAAAGTAACTACTCTATGATTGCCAGTCTTACGATGCAGGCAAACTATAATAATAAATCTCGCTTGAAATGGGAGAATAAACTTGATCTCAAGTTGGGTTATGCCACTTCTCGTGGAGACTCTATCCATCCTTTGAAGACTTCAGAAGACTTGATTCGTTTGACAAGTAAGTTGGGTGTTCAGGCAACTAAACACTGGTATTATACAGTTCAGCTTGTAGGGGAGTCGCAGTTTGCTCATGGTTACAAGAGTAATGATTACAAGATCTACTCCAACTTTCTCTCTCCGTTGCGTGTAAACCTCTCTCTCGGTATGGATTATAACGTGGCTACTAAAAAGAATAAGTTGAAGGGAAGTATTCACTTGGCACCTTTGGCCTTGAACTGGAAGTATGTGAATATGGTGAACCTGGCTCCAGATTATGGTATAGATGCAGGTAAGCATTCATTGCTCGACTATGGTTCGGAAATCACCGTCGATCTTACCTGGAACATCTTCGATAATATGAAATGGAAAACCCGCCTATGGGCATATACTACCTATAGTCGTACTGAAATGGAATGGGAAAATACAATCACCTTCCAGTTTAATAAGTGGATTTCGACCAATGTGTTTCTCTATCCTAGATTCGATGATGGTCATGCAAGAGACGAGAAGCTAGGATATTTTCAGTTTAAGGAATATAGTGCTATAGGCTTTGCCTATAGCTTCTAATCCTAATTATTCAACGTGATAGATGTAGTAAACAAAGGCCATAATACCTATTGCTACAGCTATTACGATGTAGAATGTTATTTTCTCGAGGAGTTGTCTTCTCTTACGTGCTGTAAGATGATGCTTCTCCATTGCTTCAGTTAAACCATCGGTCATCTTCTCGTACCAAGATTTACCGTGGTGGTGATGCTTGTGTTCGTGTGGGTTCAAGAGACTTGTTTCATGCTTGTGATCTTTACGATAGCTCTCATGAAAGCGATGATGATGACCGTCACTTCCAATGTAGATATCGCCTTCTTTCAAGCCTGCGTGTCTACGTTCCCAATCTCTTTCTGCTTCTTCGATAGTCATAAAAAGAAATGCGTTTAATAAATTAGTGGGTGCAAAGGTAGAAATATATTTCCACCTTTGCAAATTTATTCTAAAGAATTTCTAGAATCGGAATGAAACCTGCATGTCAAACAGACTGTAGTCGCGGTCCTTAGCCTTGTTGCGGTCGTGAACATAGCCGTAGATTCCGCTCAATTCAAAGTTCTTTGTGAACTCATAATCCAAACCAATCTCGTATTGTGTCTTCTGGGTTGCTGTGGTTGCATCGTTCTGATACATATCATAACGAGCCTTAGCGTGGAACTTCTTAGGAATGATAGGAGCGATTACCAATGCGTAAACACCCTGTGCCTTGTCGCCTGCTGTACTTAGGTTGCAGTTGGTGTTGTTTAGGGAATTTGCTGCTGATGAGAATGCTTTTCCTGTAGAATGAACATATTCAGAACGGATAGTCCAATCGTTTACAAGATACTCGAATGAGAATGCATAGCGATTCTGTGGGAGTTTGCGGACTTTAGCAGAGTTTGCGTTTCCGGAGAGTGGGTCAATCTGAGGATTTGCATTTTCTCCGTCTGACCAATATCCGCTTCTTGCATAAGAGCCTGTCCATCCGAAAGCGCCAATTCGCATACCTTCAACTGGCATTACCCATACACCGCCGATAATGTTCTTCTGCTGGTCTACATCCTTTGTGTTGATGCCCTGACCATTGAATACACCTACTTGATAGTGGAGGAGGTTGCGACCCTCGCTGTTCTTGGCGAAGTCACCCTGGATCTGCAAACCGATGTCACGACCATTACTGCTGTGACCACCTGCTCTGTCGGAGAATCCTGCCAACTTGCTTACGTTCATAGCATAGCCAGTGAAGCCCTGATCAACTGGGTGCATTGGGTTCTCAAAAGTAAATGGGTTCTTGAACTGACCAATCTTTACCTTGAAGGCATCGTATTTCTGCCATTCTGCAAAGAGGTCAACTACCTTTGCTGCTGTACCCTGATTCTCTGTATTACCATTGAACTGGATCTGAGCTTTCCAATAGAAATCATCCAAAATTCTACCGTCAAGTGAGATACGGCCTAAGCGAAGTCCGAAAGAGTTTGCTTCTTTGTCTTTTTCGGTGCTTGCTTGATACTGAACGATACCGTATCCGGAAAGCTTTACATTGTTGATCCATTTGACCTGTGCGCTAGCTGAACATACTGCCGCTGCAAATAGCGCAATGAATAGTCTCCTTTTCATATTAATTTTATTAGTTGTAAATCTAAAATGTCGTTTGTTGATACATCTTTATATAAATCGGTGCAAATATAAACCAAAAATTCAATAAGCCAAAAGAAATCTTAATAAATCTTTCTTTTTCGACTTTAAAAAGGACAAATTTGAACTGAATGGGTCATATATAAATGCAGTAACGCCTTGCAGAAGGACTGCAAGGCGTTACAATATATTAATCTGTGTATTTTATCTTCTGATTAGTTGTACTACATTCTCAACGTGTGGAGTATGTGGGAACATATCAACTGGCTGAACCTGAGCTACTTTGTATTCTGCATCGAGTAGGGCAAGGTCGCGAGCCTGAGTGGCAGGGTTGCAACTTACGTAGACGATGCGCTTTGGAGCTGCGTTCAGAATTACATTCACTACATCAGGGTGCATACCTGCACGAGGAGGGTCGGTGATGATGATGTCTGGACGTCCGTGCTCTGCGATGAAGTCGTCGGTGAGGATGTCCTTCATGTCACCTGCATAGAATAAGGTGTTGTCGATATTGTTGATCTGGCTATTCACCTTAGCATCCTCGATGGCCTCAGGAACATATTCGATGCCTACAACCTGCTTTGCTTTTTTAGCAACAAAGTTGGCAATGGTGCCAGTTCCTGTATAAAGATCGTAAACCAATGGCTTATCGTTACCCTCGTCAGGAGTAAAATCTTCGAATGCAAAGTTTCTTGCTACCTTATATAATTCATAAGCCTGCTCGGTGTTGGTCTGATAGAAACTCTTCGGGCCTACCTTGAACTTCAAGTCTTCCATTATCTCGTAGATGAAGTCGGTACCCTTGAAAGTGGTGAGTTCCAAGTCGTTGAAAGTATCGTTACCTTTCTGATTGTCAACATAGATAAGACTGCTGATCTGAGGGAATGTGTCGGCAATGTGCTGCATTAATCCCATTGCTTTCTGCTCGTCGCCTTCCTCGTCGTAGTGGAACTGCACGAGCAGCATCCATTCGCCTGTGTTTGAATCGCGGAACATCAAGTCGCGGAGCAAACCGTGCTGACCTCTGATATCGTAGAAGCTGATATTATTCTCGACAGCATACTGATAAATGTCGTTGCGAATTTGGTTTTGCAAATCATTCATCAACCAGCACTTGCTGATAGGATAAATCTTGTCGAAAGCACCTGTGATATGAAAACCGATAGCTCCCTCGTTGAGGTTGCCTTCAGAACCCTCCTCCTTAGGTGGCAATGCTGCAATTTCCTCCTTAGTGTACCAACGCTTGTTAGCACAGCCAAACTCAAGTTTGTTGCGGTATTCCTGAATTTTTACGCTGCCAAGAATTGGATGAAACTCAGGAAGTTCCACTTTTCCGATGCGGCTCAACTGATCAAATACCTGCTGCTGTTTCGCTTTGATTTGCTCAGCGTATGGGAGGTTCTGCCATTTGCATCCGCCACAGATTCCAAAATGAGAGCAGAAAGGCTTTTCGCGTACCTCGCTATATTTAATGAAACGCTCTACACGTGCCTCGCAATAGCGATGCTTTTTCTTTACTACCTGCAAATCTACTACATCGCCAGGAACCACGAAAGGCACAAAAACTGCCATGTCCTCGTAGCGTGCAATGCATTTACCTTCAGCGGCAACCGATTCTATAGTAATATTTTCCAGTAAAGGAAGTTGTTTTCTCTTTCTACCCATATCTAAATTTATAATTTGGCTGCAAAGATACCAAATTATAATTTAAAATGTAGAATGTAAGATGTAAAATTTGCAGGAGGTTTCGATTTTTTGGATTTCGAGAGGGGTTTGGGTGGAATGAGGAATTAATAGTTTATTGAATTTCTATTCGGATGAAACTACGTTAAAGTGCATTAAAATGTATTGAGAGGTCTTTTTTCTAACTTAAAATTGTAAACTCTACTTTTCATTGTGTGCGTACACAACGAAAAACATTTGCACTCCAACCAAATAATTGTGCAAATGTTTGCGTAATCGCCTAAAAAAAAGTACCTTTGTCACACGTTTCAGTAAATATTAAATTGTTTATATATAGTTATAATCTATGAGTGAAAAAAGAGTTTATACCTTCGGCAATGGTAAGGCTGAGGGTAGAGCAGATATGAGAAATCTGCTCGGTGGTAAGGGTGCTAACCTTGCTGAAATGAACTTGGTAGGTGTTCCTGTACCTCCAGGTTTTACAATCACAACAGACGTTTGTACAGAATATTATGAGAAGGGAAAGGACGGCGTAGTTGCTCTCCTTCACGATGACGTTGTAAACAGCGTTAAGATAATTGAGGAGTTGATGAACTCTCGCTTCGGTGATCCTGTTAACCCACTTTTGGTTTCTGTTCGTTCTGGTGCTCGTGAGTCTATGCCAGGTATGATGGATACTATCCTTAACCTCGGTTTGAACGACGAAGTAGCAGAAGGTCTTGCAAAGAAGACAAACAACCCACGTTTCGCATACGACAGCTATCGTCGTTTCGTTCAGATGTATTCTGACGTTGTTCTTGGTATGAAGCCAGAGAATAAGGAAGATATCGATCCATTCGAGGCTATCATCGAGGATTTGAAGTCTAAGCGTGGTATCACTTTCGATAACGAGATGACAGTTGACGACTTGAAGGAACTTGTAGTTCGTTTCAAGGAGTATGTTAAGACTCGTACAGGTAAGGATTTCCCTACCAACCCAATGGAGCAGCTCTGGGGTGCTATCTGCGCTGTATTCGACAGCTGGATGAACGACCGTGCTATCCTTTATCGTAAGATGTATGGCATTCCTGAGGAGTGGGGTACAGCTGTATCTGTAATGGCAATGGTATTCGGTAACATGGGCGAGACATCAGCTACTGGTGTTTGCTTCAGCCGTGACGCTGCTACAGGTGAGAACCTCTTCAACGGTGAGTATCTTGTAAACGCTCAGGGTGAGGACGTTGTTGCTGGTGTTCGTACACCACAGCAGATTACTCTCGAGGGTTCACGTCGTTGGGCTAAGCTTCAGGGTATCTCTGAGGAGGAGCGCGCTGCTAAGTTCCCTTCAATGGAAGAGGCTATGCCAACTATCTACCAGGAGCTCAATGGTATCCAGGAGAAGTTGGAGAAGCATTATCACGATATGCAGGATATGGAGTTCACCGTTCAGGAGGGCAAGCTTTGGTTCCTTCAGACACGTAACGGTAAGCGTACAGGTACTGCTATGGTTAAGATCGCTATGGATCTCCTCAAGGAAGGTGAGATCGATGAGAAGACAGCTATCAAGCGTTGCGATCCTAAGAAGCTCGATGAGCTCCTCCACCCAGTATTCGATAAGGACGCTCAGAAGGCAGCTAAGGTGATGACACGCGGTCTCCCTGCATCTCCAGGTGCAGCAACTGGTCAGATCGTATTCTTCGCTGATGACGCTGCTCAGTGGCATGAGGATGGTCACAAGGTAGTTATGGTTCGTATTGAAACATCTCCTGAGGACCTCGCAGGTATGTCTGCAGCTGAGGGTATTCTTACTGCACGTGGTGGTATGACATCTCACGCAGCCGTTGTTGCTCGTGGTATGGGTAAGTGCTGCGTTTCTGGTGCAGGTCAGATCCACGTTGACTACAAGGCTCGCACTGTAGAGATCGATGGTAAGACATATAAGGAAGGTGAGTACATCTCAATCAACGGTTCTACTGGTGAGGTTTACGATGGTGAGGTTGCTACAAAGCCAGCTGAGGTATCAGGTGATTTCGCTAAGTTGATGGACCTCTGCGACAAGTATACTAAGTTGGTAGTTCGTACCAATGCTGATACTCCACACGATGCTCAGATCGCTGCTAACTTCGGTGCAGTAGGTATCGGTCTTTGCCGTACAGAGCACATGTTCTTCGAGAAGGATAAGATCAAGGCAATGCGTGAGATGATTCTCGCTGACAATACCGCTGATCGTGAGAAGGCTCTTGAGAAGCTTCTCCCTCTCCAGCAGCAGGACTTCTACGGTATGTTGAAGTGTATGGATGGCAAGGCAGTTAATATCCGCCTTCTCGACCCTCCATTGCACGAGTTCGTACCTCACGATCTTAAGGGTCAGGAAATCATGGCAGCTGAGATGGGCGTAACTGTTGAGGCTATCCAGAAGCGTGTAGCTGAGCTCGAGGAGCACAACCCAATGTTGGGTCTCCGTGGCTGCCGTCTTGGTAACACATATCCTGAGATCACTCGCATGCAGACTCGTGCTATCCTCGGTGCTGCTTGCCAGTTGAAGAGAGAAGGTCTCGATCCTAAGCCAGAGATCATGGTTCCATTGGTAGGTACATACAAGGAGCTTGAACTTCAGAAGGAAGTTATCTTGAAGGCTTCTAAGGAAGTATTCGCTAGCGAGGGTGTTGAGATCAAGTTCAAGGTTGGTACTATGATTGAGATCCCACGTGCTGCTCTTACAGCTGATAAGATCGCTGAGTATGCTGAGTACTTCAGTTTCGGTACAAACGACTTGACTCAGATGACATTCGGTTACAGCCGTGATGATATCAACAGCTTCTTGCCAGGTTACCTCGACAAGCACATCCTTGATGTAGATCCATTCCAGGTTCTCGATCAGGAGGGTGTTGGTCAGTTGATCAAGCTTGCTGTTCGTAAGGGTCACGAGACTCGTCCTGATATCAAGTGTGGTATCTGTGGTGAGCATGGTGGTGAGCCTTCATCAGTTAAGTTCTGCCACCGCGCAGGTCTCGACTACGTTAGCTGCTCTCCATTCCGTGTGCCAATCGCACGTTTGGCTGCCGCACAGGCTGCTGTAGAGGAATAAACGACAGAATGCTGATAATTAGTGAAATACGAGGCAAGGACTTGGAAAACAGGTTCTTGCCTCGGT
>CAJOPE010000031.1 GCA_905236815.1 uncultured Prevotella sp.
AAAAAGCTAACTCAACGGTTTAGCTAGTCTAAACCGACGGTTTACGACCTCTAAATGGTGCATTTACGTTGGCTATTTCAACTATTTTCTCTAATCACCAAATTTCAAACAGTTATATTTCGTCGAACTCACGTTATCTTATGATTGTATTGCTATATATTTTCCCTTTCAATTAGGCACAAAAAAAGAGGGATGAACCTCACGGCTGATCCCCCCAATAACATTATGTACGAGAAAAAAATTAGTTGTTTTCTGGACGAAGCTTACGAACAGTCTCACCAGCACGCCACATTTCCTTGTCATGCATAGCCTTGAGCTCTTCGTTCAACTTCTCACGGTAGTCAGACTGTGAATTCTTGTCGATAGAAATCTGAGCCTCATTACCAGTCTTAACTGAGTAGTACAACCACTGCATTACAGGCTTAATAGCCTCGCGGAAACGAGGAGCCCAGTCAAGAGCACCACGCTGTGCAGTTGTAGAACAGTTAGCATACATCCAGTCCATACCCTTTTCACCGAAAAGTGGCATCAAAGACTGAGTAAGTTCCTCAACAGTCTCGTTGAATGCCTCAGATGGAGAGTGTCCGTTTTCACGAAGAACCTCATACTGAGCCTCGAGAAGACCCTCGATAGCACCCATTAATGAGCCACGCTCACCTGTAAGGTCGGATGTAGCCTCACGCTGGAAAGTAGTCTTGAACAGGTAACCTGCACCAATACCGATACCGAAAGCGATTGTCTTTTCCTCTGCCTTGCCAGAAGCATCCTGATAAACTGCATAAGAACAGTTCAAACCACGACCTTCCTGGAACATTGTGCGGAGAGATGTACCTGAACCCTTAGGAGCAACCATGATAACATCTACATCTGCTGGAGGAACTACGCCTGTACGGTCCTGCCAGTTGATAGCGAAACCGTGAGAATAATATAATGACTTACCAGCGGTAAGATATTTCTTAATCTGTGGCCAAGCAGCGATCTGGCCTGCATCTGACAGAAGCATGCAGATGATAGTACCCTTCTCAGCAGCCTCCTCGATAGAGAACAATGTCTTGCCTGGTACCCAACCATCAGCTTTTGCCTTTTCGAAAGTCTTGCCCTCACGCTGACCAACGATCACATTAAAACCATTATCGCGTAGATTGCAAGCCTGACCTGGACCCTGAATTCCATAACCAATGACTGCAATAGTTTCATTCTTAAGTACCTCACGTGCCTTCTCAAGAGAGAACTCTTTGCTGGTGACTACAGTTTCGATAACGCCACCGAAATTCATTTCTGCCATATTACATATTTTTTATGCCATCCCAATCTTTATTGGAATAGCGGTTGTTTAACTTTCTCTATTTTTCTGGTTTCAATTCTCGAATTTTCTTCTCGAATATTTATTCGCTGTGTTCGTTCACAACTTTCGGATGCAAAGATAACAATTTAAAATGAAACCACCAAATTTTCTATCAATTTTTTATGAATTTAACCTTGCATCTTACAACTTCAACGTCTTCACCCCCATTTTTAGGCGTTTTTGTAATTCGAATATTATATTCAATTACATTCTTTTCCGCCTGACACTCAACGTTTTCCTTGTAAAAATTTAATTTATCTCCTTGATGAGACTCTGCCACATATGCAATTTCAAATCTCTTCAAGAAATGTGCTTTGTAATAATCAAGGTCAAAGAGATCCAGCACATGCTCTATATACTTCACCGAATTAATGTGGCCATTCACATCCACATCATTATAATAGGTATCGATAGTACGAACCAATTCCTGCTTCTCACCCATTTTCACTCGGGAGCTTTTCTCTATCGGACATTTCTTTTCTGTTTCCACATACTCTCCGATAAGTCCACCATGTACTGCAAGAATATCTGTTGGTTGGCGAGTTTCGGTATCTATCATCGCCCAGATACTCCTTCCATATCCGAGTGCCTTTCCTTTATCATCGGTAACAGCAAAGTTACGGGAAGTAAAGAACTTCATAGCACTTTCCACCCAAGTCTCAACAAAAAACTTAGAATAATCACGTGGCATTTCCTCCATCTCTATCGCCAAACGACTGAGCACCCATGTTTTATTAACTGTATTAAGATAGTTCATTCCGTAACTGCGGTCGTTGCTGTGAAAATCGGCAGCATTGAGCATCGCATTTCCGAGATGACCCATAAGGAGATGGTGGCTGAAGTCACAATGGAATGGCTCTGCCATAAATTCGTATTTTCCTATTTTTGGAAGTAATTCTTTCTCTTGCATAATATTTACACCTATTATATATATATAACATTAAGGCTACTCTTTCGAGCAGCCTTATGTAGGTTATCTTTTATTCTGAACCTTTCTCAATTCTCTCCTGTTCGTCAAGGAAGTCGCTGATTGGTTCCTCAAAACTTCTTGTAACGGCGATGCGGCCACTTCGTGTGTACTGAAGAATACAGTTGAATTCATTCAATCGCTTAAACAAATCGGCGATATCTTCGGTCAATCCCGCCAGCAACACAGTACTGTAGGTTGGGTTCACCTCCATCATTCGGGCATCATGCTTACGGATGGTTCGGCTCACCTCTGGATTATCGAGCAGCACCTGTGTGGAGATCTTGAAAAGTGCGATCTCATGGATGAACAACTGTTCATCCGTGTAATACTGCGCCTTTACCACATCGATTTTCTTCTCGATAGCCTTAGTGATCTTCACAATCTGCTCAGGATCGCTATAGCAGGTAATTGTATATTTGTGAACATTCTCGATACTACTTGCCGATACATTCAAACTCTCGATATTGATCTGTCGACGGGTGAATACAGCGGTAATCTGATTCAGAATACCAGCAATATTCTCGGAGTAAACGAGGAGTGTATATAATTTCTTATCTTCCATCAATCATTCTTCATTAATAGTTCAACTCAAGCAGCATTTCATCTACACTCTTTCCAGGCAAGGTCATTGGCACAATGTCCTCAGTTTCCTTGATGGCACATTCCAGAAGATATGGTCCATCAGTTGCCAGCATCTTGTCAACTTTTGCCTTCAAGTCCTTTCGGTCGATGCAGACATCATAAGGGATGTTATAGCCCTTGCAGATATCGCTATACTGTGGATTGACCATACGGGTGAATGAGTAACGACCCTCGAACATCAAATCCTGCCATTGGCGAACATTGCCAAGGAAGTTGTTGTTAAGAAGGATGATCTTTACAGGAATGCGGTGTTCCATAATGGTACCAAGTTCCTGAATACTCATCTGCAAGCCACCATCGCCAGTGAAGAAGCAGACTGTGCGGTCAGGTGCGCCATAGCAAGCACCAAGTGCTGCAGGAAGACCAAAGCCCATAGTTCCAAAACCACCCGAAGATACAATACTCATTGGCTTGTTCATCTTGAAGTAGCGGCTTGAAATCATCTGGTTCTGACCAACATCATTTACCAGAACAGCCTCACCCTTGGTTGCTTCAGAAACCACATTGGTCACCTCGCCCATCAAAAGTGGACCTTCTGTTGGATGGATATCAGGCTCTATTACCTTCTCTACCTCTTGTTGGCGATAGGTTTCAAAACTATCAATCCACTCTTTGTGGTCGGCCTTCTCAATAAGTTCTGTAAGAGCAGGAAGTGTCTTCTTGCAATCGCCGATTACAGGCACATCAACAGGAATATTCTTGTTGATTTCCGCACGGTCGATATCCAGGTGAATCACCTTAGCCTGCTTGGCATATTTTGCAGGAATACCTGTAATGCGGTCGCTGAATCGCATACCGATAGCGATGAGCACATCACACTCCTGAGTTTTCATATTGGTAGCATAACTTCCGTGCATTCCCAGCATACCCATATTCAGTGGATGATCGCTAGGCAATGAGGAAAGTCCGAGCAAAGTGCGACCTGCAGGGATATCTGCTTTCTCGAGGAACTCGCGAAGCTCTTTGTGAGCACCACCGAGTTCTACACCATGTCCAACCAGCGCAAAAGGCTTCTTGGCACTATTAATAAGCGCAGCAGCCTCCTTTACTCGATCAATATTAATCTTTGGATAAGGCACATAAGAGCGAACGTGGTCAACCTTAAGAGGCTCCCATTTACACTTTCCTATCTGTGCATTCTTAGGGAAGTCAAGGACAACAGGACCTGGACGACCACTTCTTGCGATATAGAAAGCACGACTCACAGCCCACGCTACATCCTCAGGACGGCGGATCTGATAAGCCCATTTAGTGATAGGCTGAGCACATCCCACGAGGTCAACCTCCTGGAATGCATCAGAACCGAGGGCGCCAACACCCACCTGACCAGCAATGACGACCAAAGGAGTTGAGTCCATCATAGCATCTGCCACACCTGTAAGGGTGTTAGTAGCACCAGGACCCGAAGTAACGATTGCCACTCCCACTTCGCCGCTTGTGCGGGCATAACCCTCGGCAGCATGAGCAGCAGCCTGCTCGTGGCGTACGAGGATATGGTCGAACCATGCATCATTGCCTCTTGTGCGGAAATAAAGCGCATCATAAACAGGCATAATGTTGCCGCCAGGATATCCGAAGATAGTCTTTACGTTCTCTGTATACAGGGCACGCATCAGGATTTCTGCACCGGTGCATTCATCACCGATGCAAACTCCGCCCCATCCATTTTTATTGTTTTCTGTCATTTTGTTCTTTCAAGATTATAGATCAGAGAATCTCTGATCATTAATCATTAATCGTTAATCCGAACCAGCGATTAGTCGATGATTCTAACTCCACCCTTATCTGCACTCGCAACACTCTGTGCATAAGCACGCAAAGCCTTGCTCACCACACGGTTACGCTTAAGTGGCTGCTGTGGACGAGCAGCAAGTTCCTCATCGCTCAACTTCACCTCGATCTTGCGGTTTGGAATATCAATCACAATGATATCGCCATCCTTAATCTTGCCGATGTTACCACCAGCTGCTGCCTCAGGAGAGATATGTCCGATACTCAAACCAGATGTACCACCAGAGAAACGACCATCAGTGATGAGGGCACATTCCTTACCGAGGTGACGACTCTTTATATAAGAGGTAGGATAAAGCATCTCCTGCATACCAGGACCGCCCTTAGGACCTTCGTGTGTGATAACCACGCAGTCGCCTGAGTTTACCTTGCCGCCAAGAATGCCATCGCAGGCATCTTCCTGACTGTCGAATACTACTGCAGGACCCTCGAAGTGCCACAATTCCTCTGCCACACCGGCAGTCTTAACAACACAACCATTCTGGGCAATGTTTCCGAAGAGAACTGCAAGTCCACCATCCTTTGTATAAGCATGTTCGAGGTCGCGGATACATCCATTAGCACGATCTGTATCGAGACTCTCCCACTGTGCATCCTGACTACCCATCTGAGTAGAGAACTTGCCACCTGGAGCAGAGTGATAGATGCGGTCGGCCTCAGGATCGAGATTGCCCTTAGTAATATCATATCTAGCGAGCTGTTCGCCAAGAGTCTTTCCATCCACACGAATAGTCTCGCCGTTGATGAGTCCACCCTTGCTGAGCTCGTTCATAATTCCGAAGATACCACCTGCACGGTTGCACTCCTGAACACTATACTGCTGAGTATTAGGAGCCAGTTTGCAGAGGCAAGGAACCTTGCGGCTCAACTGGTCGATATCCTCCATCTTGAAATCAGCCTCAGCCTCCTGAGCTACAGCGAGCAAGTGAAGCACTGTATTGGTACTACCACCCATTGCAATATCAAGTGCCATAGCATTGAGGAAAGCATTGCGGGTAGCGATGCTGCGTGGCAATACACTCTCATCGCCATCCTCATAATAAGCATAGGCATTCTTCACAATCTGATGAGCTGCATCCTTGAAGAGCTGGATACGATTCTTGTGTGTAGCAAGGATAGTTCCATTTCCTGGCAAAGCCAAACCGATAGCCTCGGTAAGGGAGTTCATACTGTTGGCTGTGAACATACCCGAGCAGCTACCACAACCTGGGCAGGCACACTTCTCGATTTTCTCGAGGTCCTCATCCGAGCAGCTCTCATCACCACCATTGATCATAGCAGTAATCAAGTCAGCATTCTGTCCTTTCCACTTACCAGCCTCCATAGGACCGCCGGAAACGAAGATTGTAGGGATATTGAGGCGCATAGAAGCCATCAGCATACCAGGAGTAACCTTATCGCAGTTGCTGATACAGATCATTGCATCAGCCTTGTGAGCATTCACCATATACTCTACCGAGTCGGCAATAATATCACGACTTGGGAGAGAATAAAGCATACCATCGTGGCCCATAGCTATACCGTCGTCAACAGCGATAGTATTGAATTCGGCTGCATAGCAACCTAATGATTCTATTTCCTTCTTAACGATCTGACCAATTTCATGAAGATGAGTATGACCAGGGACGAACTGTGTGAAACTATTCACGACGGCAATAATAGGTTTACCAAATTGCTCATGTTTCATACCAGCAGCCACCCAGAGTGCTCTGGCTCCTGCCATTCTTCTGCCTTCTGTGCATACAGCACTTCTTAATTGATGTTTCATAATTTATGAATCGTTTTTGTATTTTATAGAATTAAATGCAAAGGTACTGAGAAATTATGTAATAACCAACGATTTTCTGCATTAATTTACAAAAAGATAAGAATTTGTAATATAAATCAAGTAAAATGTTTCGGATTATCACCTAAATACTGCCCATACCTAACAAGATTATGGATTATCCCCAGTGGAATAATCCATAAAGGTATTATTCTGAAAGAAATTTCATGAGAACAATACACTCCTCATCAGAAAGTTTGCCAACAATTTCCCCCACTTGCGGGAGAGAAGTATAGTAAGATTTGCCTTCTATAAATTATCCAGATTAGAGTTACAAAGATAATACATTTCAAGAGATAAAGGATGTCTTTTCACTCAAAAAAAAGTCCTGATGCTCGAAAGCACCAGGACTCTATATTTTAAATAATCAAATTTCGATTATTCCTCAGCCATTGCGTCATCGTTGAAAGTAGATACGCGGTTGAACTCAACCTGCTTGAAGAGCTTGTCTGTAGCACCCTCACCGTAAGCGTTGATACGGTCAGCAGCGATCTTATACTTCTTAACGAGGATATCCTTAACGTTGTTAGCACGATCGTTAGAAAGCTTATCGTTGATCTCCTTAGAACCCTCTGGAGAAGCGTAACCCTTGATAGTAATCTTAGAGTCTGGATGAGCGTTCATGTAGTTAGCGATGAGCTCTACGTTAGCGAGCTGAGCCTTATCTACAACACTCTTACCCTGACGGAAGAGAACTGTTGGCTGAAGGTTAGTCTGAGTAGCAGTCTTCTTAGGCTTCTTCATGCACTCATCAAGAGCATCCTGAAGATCGCGGATCTTCTTATCCTTAGCAGAGAGAGCGTTAGCCATCTCGTTGTTCTTGCTATTGAGGTCATCACGAAGCTTGTTGATCTGGTTGTTCAAACCATCGATCTCAGCCTGATCACGAAGTACAGCATTTACGAAGTTGTGTGTACCGTTGCTGTTCTTGAAACGATAGATAACACCAGCGTTCAACTGAACAGTAGACTTGTTGATATTATACTCGATGCCCTCATAACCGTTACCGTTGAGTGCCCAAGTGATAGAAGGCTCTACATATACAGCCCATGCCTTATCCTTGCCAAGGTTCCACTGGAAGTCCAAAGCAGCCTTTGATGTAAGAGCGTCCTTCTGATACTCTTCCTTAGACTTAGAAGTGTAAGAATGTGCCCATCCGTAACCGTAAAGAGCAACTACCTCGAAGTCACGTGGCTGACCAGCATAACCACCGAACCAGTTAGAAAGGTTTACAGTAGCGAGGAGGCTAGAGTTCAAACCACGAACGAAAGTACCAGTATTAGCGTCGAAACCGTTGAAGTTACCAGCCTTGTTAGGATTAGGATACTGAGACTTAGAAACGCTCTTGTAAGGCTTGTTTGAGAAATAAGCATTGCTCTCAACAGCAAGACCGAATACAGGAGTGAAGTAGCGACCAAGACGGAGGCCAGCGTTAGGGTTCAAATTACCCAACCAGCTATTCTGAGTTGTTTTAGTAGCAACACCACCATTAATACCAATGTAAATGTTGTCTGTTGCCTTGCTTTCTACAACTGTTTGTGCAGAAACAGATACTGCCATCATCACTGACGCAGCAAGAAGTACCAATTTTTTCATACTCTCTAAATTATTATTTAATGTTTATATCTAAGACGAATTTCAACTAAATTTTGTGCAAAGTAATAAAAAATAATTGAAACTAGCAAATAAAATTGCAGAAAAATGACCCTAAAAGAACAAAAAAGTTGCTTTAGGGCCATTTTATTAGAATATTATTACAATTTACTCCTCTGCCATTGCGTCATCGTTGAAGGTAGAAACGCGGTTGAATTCTACCTGCTTGAAGAGCTTGTCTGTAGCACCTTCACCATAAGCTGTGATGCGGTCAGCAGCGATCTTGTACTTCTTGATAAGGATGTCTCTAACGTTGTTTGCACGGTCGTTAGAAAGCTTATCGTTGATTTCCTTAGAACCCTCTGGAGAAGCATAACCCTTGATTGTGATCTTAGCATCTGGATGAGCGTTCATGTAGTTAGCGATGAGCTCTACGTTAGCGAGCTGAGCCTTATCAACAGTGCTCTTACCCTGCTGGAAGAGTACAGTTGGCTGAAGGTTTGTCTGTGTAGCAGTCTTCTTAGGCTTCTTGTTGCAATCGTCGAGTGCATTCTGAAGGTCACGAATCTGGCGATCCTTATCAGAAAGTGCTCTTGAAAGCTCATTCTCCTTATTTCTCAAATTGCTCTGCAAATCATTGATCTGATCGTTCAATGCATCGATCTCAGCCTGGTCGCGAAGTTTTGCGATTGTGAAGTTATGAGTACCGTTGCTGTTCTTGAAACGATAGATAAGACCAGCGTTCAACTGAGTGTATGACTTGCTTACATTGTAAGCTACGCCATCATAACCAGCTCCGTTGAGTGCCCAAGTGATAGAAGGCTCAACATAAGCAGCCCATTCTTTATTCTTACCGAAGTTGAACTGGAAGTCGATACCTGCCTTTGAAGTAAGAGCATCGATTGTCTCAAGACCCTTTACGTTGTTGAATGTGTGCAACCATCCGAAACCGTAAACTGGAATTACCTCGAAAGCACGAGGCTCACCCTTGTAGCCAGCTACCCAGTTTGTGAGGTTCACAGTACCGAGCAAGCTTGTGTTCAAAGCACGAACGAATGTGCCATAAGATACTGTATTTGGCTTGTTGCGGAAATAAGCACTGCTCTCAGCAGCCAAACCGAATACTGGAGTAAAGTTACGACCGATACGAATACCTGCGTTAGGGTTCAGGTTCTTCAACCAAGCGTGACCTGTTGTCTTTGTACTAACGCCACCATTGATACCTACATAGAAGTTATCGAATGTTTTGCTCTCTGTAACTGTCTGAGCAGATACAGTAGCTGCCATTGCTGCAGCAGCCAAGAATAATCCCAACTTTTTCATTGTCTTTGAAATTAATTGTATGTTTAAATATCTAATTATTATTTGCTTATGCTTAATTGCTGTGGCAAAGTAACAAAAAAAAACAATAGCTACCAAACTTTTATCTTAAAAAATTATGTTTAGCAACACATTTTCAACAAAACAGGACAATTTACTGGAAAAAAAGAAAAAAAGTGCTCGGTTATAAACCGAACACTTTCACTTCTTTTCCCTCTATCTTGAATGTCTTTCCTTCCATCGATACGGTTAGCGGTGTCGATAGTGTGTTGGCTATTTTCAGCCAGGTCTGTCCTGTCTTTGAATTCTTTACCACACTAGCACCAATATATTTCTGGTATTGCTTCTGACTGTCGTCAAGTTTCAGTGTAGAACTGATATAGGTATCGCCTTCGTGCGTTGAGAAAAGTTTTTGAACCTGATAGTTTGGAGTGGTGATTACTTTCTCGTTGTCGAAGTAGATCATATCTGGGCTCCAGTTGCTATGTCCGTTCTTGCTGAGCAGCGGTGCATACGAGGTCATATCCACCACATCGCCGTTGCGCTCCATATTAATAAGGTATAGACCCTCGGCTGCTGCATTCAGCTTGGCATCCTTGCTTCTTGCTGCATATTCACCAAGATATACCTTAGGCAGACTTCGGTCGTAGTCATCATAGTAGTCTTGATTCTCGATGAACCACTCTGGCTGCTCATAGTAGTGCTCATCCACTGCATAGAAGAGGTTCTTATGCTCTTTGGTGAACTTCCAACCCTCGGTATAATCGGATGAAGGATTATGGAAAGGACCTACGGTTCCTACGATCTTGATATCCGGATATCTCTGATGAATTGCCTTACAGATAGCGAGATAGCGCTCCTCGAAGGTTGTCGAGATGAGGTCCTCGTTACCGATACCTATCATCTTGAGATTGAATGGAGCCTCATGTCCAGCATCCGCTCTCATCTTCGCCCACTTCGATGTCTTAGGGTCGCCATTCGCATAGTCGATAAGGTCGAGCATATCCTGAATATAGGCTTCCATTGTCACCTCAGCATTTGGTGCATCCTTTGCAAAAGGAATACCTCCCTGCTGTCCGGCGATACTCATTGCATTGTCCTGCGAGTTCTGACAAGGAACTCCTGCTGCCAATACCGGCAGAGCATCTGCTCCTAAATCCTCGCAGAGCAGGAAATACTCATAGAAGCCCAATCGGCGACTCTGATGATAGCCCCAGATATTCTTGGCAGGCTTTCGATCCTGCTTAGCCCCTACTGTTTCCTTCCAGTTGTAGATATTTCCTAGTCCATCGCCGTGGGTAGCGCATCCGCCAGGGAAGCGAACAAACTTAGGCTTCAGGGCTGCAATCGAATCGGCCAGGTCCTTGCGGAATCCATGTCCGTGGAAGGTCTCGGCAGGCATCAGCGATACCATATCGAGCCCCACCTTGCCCACCTTCTTCAAGGTGATGCGAAGCTTGCACTTCTTTATATCGGTGCGTTTCTTGTCAACGGTAGAGATTGGCAGAATGTATTTGCGCCAACTGTTTCCCTCGATCTTGATTTTCTCGGAAGCGAGTTCGATACCATCGGCAGTAACGATAGATACCTGCATCTGGTTTTTCTTCTGGTCGATATTCTTGGCATAGACCGAGAAGGCATACACCTCTCCCTTGTCCATAATGCCTTCCCATCCCTCATTCTCGAGGGTACCGCCAGCAGTGAGAACCGTATAATGCTTATTATTGAGCGAGAGCGGATCGCTATCCGAAATATGAGCGCCCGTCCATGCGGTAGTTGCATCCCAAGTATGCTTGTGGTCCTCGCCATCATATTCGAAATCGCCATTCTGCAGCAGTTCCGCCCAGATTCCTCCATCGGCAGCATAGCTGATGTCCTCGAAGAAGATACCGGTCTGATTGCTGTTGATGCGCTTCTTGCGATTATTGTCGATAGTGAGCGTAGCCTTTAGCGGAGCAATGTTCTTATTTTCGAGTGTCTTTCGGGTGGCAGCAAGTGCTTCCCTATCCTTCTTCAAGCCATTTGCCCATGCCATCGCGTACCTTATATATAATATAGGCACCTCGAAGGAATTGCCCACATAGCTCTTGCCATTCACGATTTCCTTGTTTTTCTCCCAAAGCACCTCATCCACCTCGGCAGGGATGGAATCCTCCTGGAAATGGCGGAAGTCGGCCGATGCACTCAGATAGCGCTTGCCCTGCTTGGTCTTCACATATACATCCCAGCTTCCATCGTCCATTTCATAGGCGATTGGCTCAGAAACTCCCTTCTCGCGAATGATGGGATAATCCTGAGGGCGCCAGGTGAAAAGGTCCTCGCTATAGGCAACCGCAAAGGTTGGGGCATAATCGTTTACACTCCACAAAGCTCGCCATGAGCCGTCCTTGGCCTGCGTAACATAAGGGGTATACATTTTCTTGGCACTTCCCCATGGACCGTAGTCGCTGGCGAGAATCTGTCCTAGATCGTGCCATTTATCATCATCGCCCTGATAGGCCATGTGCAAGCCCTTATCGGGACCTGGAGAGTAAATAAAAATAGTGCTTATCGTGTCACGATTGACAAGGCTGTAGGCAGGTTCCACCTGGGCATTCATTCCAAGCGAGAACGCCAGCATTGCCATCATCATAGATTTTTTCTTCATAGGTTCTTAATAGTTTTTGATTGTTTTACAGGGCAAAGATACAAAAATATTTTGAAAAACAAAAAAAGGATCGGCAAAGCATCACTGCTTCCGATCCTTTACACAATAATTAGAGAGTTTTAATGATCTATTTTATTTATAAAATTCTTTCTTTCCTGCCGAGAGGGTGTTCTTCATCAGCGAGCAGATGGTCATTGGGCCAACGCCGCCTGGAACTGGAGTGATGAATGAGCATTTCTCGGCTACCTCGTCGAACTTGACATCGCCATTCAGGCGGAATCCGCTCTTGCGGGTGGCATCTGGCACGCGGGTGGTACCTACATCCACCAATACTGCTCCATCTTTCACCATATCAGCGGTTACGAAGTTTGGCTTACCGATAGCTGCGATAATGATATCGGCCTCGCGGCACTCCTTCTTCAAATCCTTGGAGTGAGAGTGGCAAACGGTTACGGTGGCATCGCCGAACTGCTTCTGCATCATCAGCTGAGCCATTGGCTTGCCCACGATGTTGCTACGGCCGAGGATAACACACTTCTTTCCACTAGTCTCGATGTTGTAGTGGCGGAGCAATGTGAGAATACCCAGCGGAGTGGCTGAGATGAAGCAAGGCAGACCGATAGCCATTCTTCCAGCATTAATCGGATGGAAACCATCAACATCCTTGCGATAGTCGATTGCCATGATGATTTTGTTCTCATCAATATGCTTTGGCAAAGGCAGCTGAACGATGAAGCCATCTACATCCTCATCCTTATTCAGTTTGTCCACACAAGCCAGAAGTTCCTCTTCGGTGATTGTATCCTCAAAACGGATGATTTCCGACTTGAAGCCACAAGCATCGCAAGCCAGTTTCTTGTTCTTCACATAAGTTTCAGAACCACCATCGTGACCAACCAGTACAGCAACCAGATGAGGTCTCTTACCGCCATTGGCAACAATCTGTTCCACTTCCTCAGCAATCTGCTGCTTTATAGCGGTAGCAGTTGCCTTTCCATCGATTAAAGTATAAGCCATTATTTTTTTGATGTTTTGATATAAAAGATTAACGATTAGAGATTAATAGCATCGCTAATCATTAATCACTAATCGTTATTCCATATTCTTACATGCCAGGCATCTTCATGCCCTTGAGCTTCGCCATGGTGCTCATCATCTGATTGCCAGTAACCAGCTTCATCATCTTGCGAGTCTGGTCGAACTGCTTAATCAGGCGGTTCACCTCCTGGATGTCTCTACCAGAACCCTTAGCGATGCGCTGACGGCGGCTGGTGTTGAGAATCTCTGGGTTGGTGCGCTCCTTTGGAGTCATACTCTGGATAATCGCCTCAACGCCGCTGAAGGCATCGTCTGGTACATCCACGTCGCGGATGGCCTTGCCCACACCTGGAATCATACTTGCGAGATCCTTCAGGTTACCCATCTTCTTGATCTGCTGAATCTGATTCATAAAGTCGTTGAAGTCGAACTTATTCTTCTGGATCTTCTTCTGAAGGCGCTTTGCCTCTTCCTCATCAAACTGCTCCTGAGCGCGCTCAACGAGAGAAACAACGTCACCCATACCGAGGATTCGGTCGGCCATACGGGCTGGGTGGAAAACATCCACTGCATCCATCTTCTCACCTGTACCAATAAACTTGATTGGCTTGGTAACTACGGTGCGGATTGAGAGGGCTGCACCACCACGGGTATCACCATCGAGCTTGGTGAGAACTACGCCGTCGAAATCGAGACGATCGTTGAATTCCTTTGCGGTATTCACAGCATCCTGGCCGGTCATGGAGTCAACCACAAAGAGGGTCTCGTCTGGGTTTACATGCTGCTTAAGATTTGAGATCTCGTTCATCATCTGCTCATCTACAGCGAGACGACCAGCGGTATCGATGATGACTACATCGTAGCTCTTAGCCTTTGCCTCGTGGATAGCATGATCGGCGATCTCGTTCACATTCTTGTTCTCAGGCTCAGAATAAACTGGTACGCCTACAGACTCACCCACCACCTTGAGCTGGTCGATAGCAGCAGGACGGTAAACGTCGCAGGCTACGAGCAATGGGTTCTTGTGGTTCTTGTTCTTGAGCATATTGGCAAGCTTACCAGAGAAGGTTGTCTTACCAGAACCCTGCAAACCACTCATCAGGATGATAGCAGGACGGCCTTTAAGGTTAAGAGGAGTTTCCTCGCCACCCATGAGTGTTGCAAGTTCATCGTGAACCAGCTTCACCATCAGCTGACCAGGCTTAACGGCTGTAAGCACGTTCATACCCATTGCCTTCTCCTTTACTTTATTAGTAAAGTCCTTGGCTACCTTATAGTTAACATCGGCGTCGAGCAGAGCACGGCGCACATCCTTCATTGTCTCAGCAACGTTTATTTCTGTAATCTTGCCCTCACCTTTCAATATCTTGAAAGAGCGTTCAAGACGATCACTTAGATTTTCAAACATAATTATATTATATATTTTGCGTGCAAAAATACAATAAAAAATCGAGAAACGGAAAAGATAAAGAGAGAAAATAGGCTTATTGCTTGATTTCGAGGGGAAAAATCGCTATGCGAGGGCATTGTGCGATATTTATTCAATTCCTAAAAGCTGAAATATTAAGGTTTCTCCTCCGCTCGCAGAGGTAGGGTGCTCAATAGTTGTCAGAAAGTATCGAAAGCCCAACAAGGTAGGGTGCTCAATAGTTGAGCAATAGATAGCTAAAACCCGATAAAGAAGGTTGGACAAGAGTTGTCAGAAAGCATCTAAAAGCCCGATAAGGTAGGGTTTTCAATAGTTGAGCAATAGATAGCTAAAGCCCGATAAAGAAGGTTGGACAAGAGTTGTCAGAAAGCATCTAAAAGCCCGATAAGGTAGGGTTTTCAATAGTTGAGAATAGATAGCTAAAGCCCAACAAGGCAGGGTGCTCAATAGTTGAGCAATAGATAGCTAAAACCCGATAAAGAAGGTTGGACAAGAGTTGGCAGAAAGCATCTAAAAGCCCGATAAGGTAGGGTTTTCAATAGTTGAGAATAGATAGCTAAAGTCCAACCAGGCAGGGTGCTCAATAGTTGAGCAATAGATAGCTAAAACCCGATAAAGAAGGTTGGACAAGAGTTGGCAGAAAGTATCTAAAAGCCCGATAAGGGCGCTCTGTGCGAAACCCCATGCGTAGGAGGGCTTTAGCCCGACAAGCTTGGGGGTAAGCCAGCCCACACGCAACTCGGCCCGATAAGGGTCGCCCCTAGCCGACAAGCCTTACTCATGGGAACGCCCGTAATCTGGCTACTGCATTGCAACAAATTTGAGTAGTCTTCCTTATGTCTCTATGAATTTCCAGGTTAGATTAAACAGCAAAAACTATTTCCAAAAAGCAGCATTTATCCCTTTAAGCACCAGAGAAAAGCATTACAGATTCGCTTTTCGAAATCCAGGAAATGTCCTCCTTGATTCCATTCGAGAACGGTATTCTCCTCGCCCATCAGCTCCAGCAGTTGCTGATGATAGGCTCGGATATTATCCCCCACCCGCTTCATGTGCTGGTTCTTCACGATTTCCTCTCGGTCGCCCAAACTCATATATACCTTCTTAGCTTTGATCGGATGCTTCGCCACATACTCCATCCAATTAGCAATCCAAACGGATGGCGATGCAGCCGCAATAGCCTTAAACTCAGTTGATTTCGTAGAACCCCACAAGGCAAAGAGGGCTCCCAGCGAATAGCCTCCGAAGATGCAAGGCAAATTGCCATATTGCTCTCGAAGTTTCGGCAGGAGTTGCTTCTCCACAAGCTGAAGAATCTCCTCGGCAAACTCTCCCGATTCTGGTCGGCGATCGACAGCAGGATCATTCCAAGGCATCAGTTCCTTGCACCAATCGATGATTGGCAGACCGGCCATCACAAACTCCTTCTCCGCCTTCTCGTGAATCATCATCACCTCTTTCTCGAAGAAATCCGCCTCCTTCCGCTCCAATAGTTGGATGAGAATCACCTTCGGATTCGCATCAGCAAAAACCTTACAATTTCGAAGCTCCGCATCAAAACTTGCTGTTATCTTTATTTCGTGGGTTATCATTTGATATTCAATAAATTAGAGTTTGTATAATACACCATAATGTGATACTAATGCTGCCTGTAGGCTCACATAAATATTTACATCGAGTAAAAGCCCGATAAGGGCTTTTAATTGATACTAACGCTTGGGAAGCACCATAGGTCGCCCTTATCAGGCTTATACTTGATACTAACGCTCGGGAAGTAGCTTTGAGGCTTTAACACTAATCTCACCTCGTCCTAAATTACCAGCACTATTTAATATCGCAAAATTACTGATTTTTATCCATTGAAACAAGATATATTTGAAAAATTGTTCTATCTTTGCAAGGATATTAATAACAAGAAACTATGAAATTTACAACCACTTTTCTTACAAATCTATTTTTACTCTTATTCTTGCCAACAAATGTAATTTGGGGACAAGATAACATAGATTTGTTCCACAACCACCAAGGTTTTGTACTAACATTTAATGTTGCCAACGAGAAATATATCCTGTCTGAAGGTGCTATGGTCTCAACTGCATCAGGAACGGCCATCAAGCATATTGAAATCGGAAAATGCATGAAATTGTCAGAAGATAACTATTCGATTGAGAAGGCGAAAATCATCTATCCATATTCGAGCAAGATTGAAGAAACTAAAGATGATGCTATCTATCACTTTTCTTCTAAAGGACTAGATATAAGTAGCAAATCGCCTTTATCTACTGACGATAATACTATTGAGGAGCATGATATAATGGTCAAATTACCACTTGTATCCAAGAAGCCATCTAAAGCATTTCAAGCCGTAAAGCTATATTGCTGCGACGATAATTTCATTTGCCTATTAGAACTGAAATCCAAGCCTTTCGTGGTATATAAATCTGCCAACAATTTCTATATTGGAACGGCAAATATCAACGAAGAGAGCATACTCCTTGAACCTCAATATGCTGTTATAGATGGAAAGGAAGTATGCTCCAATTTATCCCTTATGAAATTCATGCTTCATAAGGAAATCATAGAGGCAAAAGGCAAAAAACTTACTCGAAAATATTTTATCTCCGACGAAGAGTAAAAGCTATTCCTCGTTTGGATCCAGCATCTTCATATGAGTAACCTGTATCCGAGATATGAAAGGCCTATAGAAAGAGCCAATCGTATCTGCATCCACCGACTGACGATCGAAATTCGACCAGAAAACAATGCTATCCTTTATATCATAGACTAGCATGTAATTCCTTGCCCATACATCAAAAACACTATATTTCCGAAGCATTTTCTCATACTGCTTCTTGTAATATTTCTGATCCTTACAACCGTCCATTTCCGTTGGGAAGAAAATAATCTTTCCATCCATCATAAAGTATTGAGTGGGATAATTCCTCGCAACTGCAAACTCCCCTTTCTCAAAACTTCCCATCCACGCATTCTCGATTCTGAACAGTTCATTAATAATCCTTCGACAACCATTACATCCTGGATTTTCTAATTCCGGATATTTACGATACAATCCATTTGAAGTAATCACGAACATTTTGATCTTCGGATTTTGAGCGATAAACTCATGAAGTCCTTTCAGCACACTCTTTTTGAAATGGGTGGTATCTACTAATTGATAAGCCGAAAGAAGGTCTTCTTTCTTTGTTT
>CAJOPE010000032.1 GCA_905236815.1 uncultured Prevotella sp.
AAACCGTACATTTACGTTGGCTATTTCAACCGTATTCGCTAATCACCAAATTTCAAGGAGTTATATTTCGTCGAACTCACGTTATTTAGACTTTAGACCTGTAAGGGCTATATATAAGAAGCCCTAGCATGTACGATCCTAGGGCAGATATAGCAATACAAAATAACTCGGCCCTGTAAGTGGCCGCACAACATCCACAAATGTATACTTGGATCAGTGCGACACCTTACAGGGCTAAAGTTACCTTTACATTATGTTTGAGCACCCATCCTTACAGGGTTAGAGTAACCTTTACGCTTTGTTTAAGCCCCTACTATACCAACCTTTATTTAAAATAAATCCAGTAGAGCACAGCAAGCACGATAAGAACAATGCCGCCCACTACCGCCTTAATCATGCAGGTAGTAACCTTCTTTACGGTGATAAAACCAAGAACCAAAATCAATAACGCTAAAAGATAATAGCCTATATTTTCCATTATTATAAGTCGATTTATTATTTATTAAATATTATTTTTCTAATCAATATCCTCAATGGCAATAGGCATTCAGCACACAAACGCCATCAAATTTATGAATTGTAAATTACGAATTATTAATTACGTGCATGAATGCTCCAGGAATGGAGGTTTCAAACTCTAGCTTCTGATGGGTTACAGGATGATAGAAGCAAAGTACATAGGCATGCAGACACAAGCGTCCGCAAGGATCATCACCATTACCATATTTGATGTCACCACATACAGGGTGCCCCATATCAGCAGTATGTACACGAATCTGATTTTTTCTTCCTGTCTCCAAGCGGAATTCCACAAGAGAATAACCTGCCGAGCGCTTCAGGGTATGGAAATGTGTGATGGCATATTTTCCACCATTATCCACAGGTGACGAATAAGTGATATACGCCTTGTTGTCCTTCAGCCAGTTCTCGATAGTTCCCTCGTCTTCCTCCATCTCACCACTTACCAACGCCACATAGCGACGGTCGTAAACAGTGTGATGCCAATCCTCCTCAAGTTTCAACTCAGTCTGCTTATCCTTTGCATAAATCATCAAACCAGAGGTATCACGATCCAGACGATGCACTACGTGAGCCTGACAATGCTGGCGAGTCTCGTTGAAATACTGATCGAGAATGGTCTTTACATTCAGCGAGGAATGTCCTGCTGCCATACTCAGAATACCGATATTCTTCTCGATAATCACCAGATACTGATCCTCATAGACAATCTTGAGATACTTCGACTTGAAAGTACGGTTCTTCTTTGTCTTGCTCACACTGATGCGCATTCCCGGTTTCAGCGGATAGTCAAATTTCGTAATGATCTTGCTATCCACCTTGATGCCCTGGTTCTTGAGAGTCGCCTTGATTTTCGACTTACTCTCCCCTTTCACATTGTTGAGCAGCCAGTTGAGCAGGGTATCTGCCTGTTCCACCTTGTAGTGAGCATAATCGCCCTGATTATTATGATATTGGTTATTTCTCATTTTTCTTGTAATAATGTGCGTAATTATAGAATGGTTCCTTCTCCACATTCTTGGCATTGTCGGTATAGACATTTCCGTATGGATCAGTCGCCTTGATGACAATCTCGGATGTTGTGGATTTTGGAACGTAATAATAGAGATGGTTCATGATAAGATAACCATTATTCTTACTGATAAACCAATAGTTCACCGACTCGCTATACTTGTGATGATAGCCTGCTGCAAAGGCATCCTGACCCTTGCTGCTGATGCGTGTCATCGGGAATTCCACGCCATTCTCCACAGCCACTACCTTCCATCGATAGTCGGCATTGAAAACATTGGCCACAATAGCATGCTTGCCTTTTTCGATATTCCAGTCGGCCGAATAGCTTTCGCCATTGAAATCGGTGTCTGCCTCGAAAAGTGCCATCTGCTGACTGGCATTCCAGAATGTACCTTTATAATAGCTGTTGGATATTTTTGTACCATTCACGCTATATACATAATAGCCGTTTGGTGTTCCACAGATGTTGATATTCGACTGCCAGATATTACCACAAGCAGCCGCATGACAATGCTCAATAATGGTTTTGCCTTGATATTTAACATCATGATTGTTACCAAAATGGGTATGTCCACAGAAGAGTTCCACACCTCCCTCAAATGGAGCGAGAAGTTTCATAACTTTCTGAAAGACTGTACTATAGTAATGTCCCTTTTCTGTAGCAATACCGAGTGGATATTTCTTTGCTATCGGACGATTGCCCGAGGTGAATGGCACATGATAGCTGAGTACGATCTTCTTTGAATGATCAACAAAACTCAAATCAGAAGCCAGCCATTTCAGCTGATCGGCTGTTAGCTCACCAGGCTGCCAGTAGGTCTTGTTGCGATAATGCACATTATTAATGCAGATATAATGTACATCTCCACGATCAAAAGAGAAGTCAGTTGGGCCGAAACTTTCCTCCCATTTCTGCTTGTAAAGAGGAACTCCATCCTGATCATGATTGCCAATTACCGAGAAGAGTTTCATCGAGGAAGAACCGAGAGCAGCACGAATTTGTCCCTCCAACTTCTCATTGTAGCCACCGTAATATTGCACATTGTCGCCCATGCTCAAGCCATATACCGGCATTCCGGCAGGAAAGCCGCTGATAGTCTGCTTGATATCGGACATTGTTTCGTCTTGAAAACGATCCAAATCGCTCTTCTGAACCTTGTTATCTGTTCCATCGACAAAATAAGGACTGTAAGCATTGGTGATCTGAGGGTCGCCAATAACGATCATCTTATAGATTTTCTCCACCCCTCCAGGCATCCTGGTAAGCTCAAAATCGTAAGAATTTTTATTCTTCTCTACAGGCTGATAGAAATAGGCTGTATTGTCGGTTGAAGAGTGTACAGGCACCTCACAGTCAGCAGGAACAGTATAGTAAATGAAACGTGCTTTAGGGTTACGATTCAAGGCATAATAGCCATCACTGTCAGTAGCCACGCAAGTATAGCCATCACTGATAATAACCCCCTTCATTGGAAGACTATCCTTATCTGTCACAACACCATTGGTAAACAGCGAACTATCTACTTTTACCTGAGGTTTTGGTTTAACCTTCTTTTTCTTTGGTTTTTGCTTCTTGGCAGTAGTATCCACCTTGCTCACCAGCGATGCAGGAATAGAATCTTTCACCTCATTGCCAGCATTGCTCTTTCCACTGAAAATGAACGAAAGCGCTGCGGCTGAAACCAGCAAAGACACAGCTATGATTATGTATGTATTTTTTTTCATTTTATCTTCTGTCTTTTAAGACATCCGATTGCAAAGTTAGTAAATTAAATTTAAATATTAAAATGCAGAACCAATATTTAACGTTACGAAACGACAAAAAATAAGGGGCACAGAATACTTTTCATCAATCAATTTACAAAAAAGACAATTCCAAGTTGAAAACTATTTGTTTATCCAAATATTTTTTGTAACTTTGCACTCGATTTAAAAATTAAATAAGTATCACCCCGTTTTCGGATACGTAATCAATTAGTAAAAAGAAACATGATAACAGTAACCAATCTTGCAATCCAGTTTGGAAAAAGAGTGCTCTACAAAGATGTGAATCTGAAGTTCACCCATGGTAACATTTATGGAGTTATTGGTGCCAATGGCGCCGGAAAATCTACTTTGCTCCGTGCTATCTGCGGTGACCTGGAACCAAATCACGGAACCGTTGAACTCGGTCCTGGTGAGCGTCTCTCCGTATTGGAGCAGGATCACTTTAAATACGATGACTACCGCGTCATCGATACTGTATTGATGGGCCACGAGCCTCTCTGGAACAACATGAAGGAGCGCGAGCGCCTCTACGCTAAGCCAGAGATGACAGAAGAAGATGGTAATCGTGCCGCTGAACTCGAGGAGAAATTCGCCGAGATGAATGGTTGGGAGGCAGAGAGCAATGCTGCTCAGTTGCTTCAGGACCTTGGCGTTGCCGAGAGTGAGCACGAGAAGAACATGGTGGAATTGAGCAACAACCAGAAGGTGCGCGTTATGCTTGCAAAGGCACTCTTCGGAAACCCAGACAACTTGCTGCTCGATGAGCCTACTAATGACCTCGACCTCGACACCGTTGAGTGGTTGGAGGAATATCTCAGCAACATGGAACAGACCGTGCTCGTGGTTAGTCACGACCGTCACTTCCTCGATGCTGTCAGCACAATGACCGTAGATATCGACTACGGTAAAGTTACTCTCTTCGCTGGTAACTACGAGTTCTGGTACATGAGTTCTCAGTTGGCTCTCCGCCAGGCTCAGAACCAGAAGATGAAGGCTGAGGAGAAGCGCAAGCAGTTGGAGGAGTTCATCCGCCGATTCTCTGCTAATGCAGCCAAGAGTAAGCAGACAACCTCAAGAAAGAAGATGCTTGATAAGCTCAACGTTGAGGAGATCAAGCCATCTAGCCGTAAATACCCTGGTATCATCTTCCAGATGGACCGTGACCCAGGAAACCAGATTCTCGAGGTGGAGAACTTGAAGGCTGTAGATGAGGACGGAACAGTTCTCTTCGACAACGTGAACTTCAATATCGAGAAGGGCGAGAAGGTGGTATTCCTTTCTCACAATCCTAAGGCAATGACTGCCCTCTTCGAGATTATCAACGGCAATCGTAAGGCTGATGCCGGTGAATATAAGTGGGGTATCACTATTACCACTGCCTATCTCCCACTCGACAATACCGAGTTCTTCAAGAGTGAATACAACCTTGTTGACTGGTTGAGCCAGTATGGTCCAGGTAATGAGGTTGCTATGAAGGCATACCTCGGCAGAATGCTCTTCAGCGGCGAGGATATCCAGAAGAAGGTGAACGTTCTCTCCGGAGGTGAGAAGATGAGATGTATGATCGCAAGAATGCAGCTGCAGAATGCAAACTGCTTGATCCTCGACACTCCTACCAACCACCTCGACCTGGAGTCTATCCAGGCTTTCAACAACAACTTGATTACATTCAAGGGTAATGTGTTGTTCAGTTCTCACGACCATGAGTTCATCAACACTGTTGCCAACCGAATCATCGAGCTCACTCCTAGTGGTACCATCGACAAGTTGATGACCTACGATGACTACATCTACGATGAAGCCATCAAGGAGCAGAAAGCAAAGATGTATAAGTAAAAAACATCAATTTGCCTCCCCCAAAAAGGGAGGTAATTTTTTGTGGCATACTATTTGCTTATCATTTAGCAGAACTTATTAATAAAAGAATTATGTCTAAAGAAGAAAAGAATATAAACATCGAGGATGGCGCTCTCGACGAGCAGAAGGCTCAGCAGGAAGAGGCTGTCAAGGATGCTGAAAACAACGAGAAGAATAACAACGAGACTGACACTACTGACAGTAATGACACTGACAGCAGCGAGGAGACTGACAAAAAGGCAGAGGAGCCAAAAGATCCTCTCGAGGCTGCTCAGCAGCAGATTGCTCAACTCAAGGATCAGTACCTTCGTCAGGTTGCTGAGTTCGACAACTACCGCAAGCGCACACTGAAGGAGAAGGCAGAACTTATCCTCAACGGTGGTGAGAAGACCATCAGCGCTATTCTCCCTGTTCTCGACGATTTCGAGCGTGCTATTGCCGACAAGAACGAGGATGCTCAGGCTATCAAGGAAGGCTTCGAACTCATCTACAAGAAGTTCAAGTCTACCCTCAACGGTCTTGGCGTAAAGGAAATTGAAACACAGGACAAGGATTTCGACACCGACAACATGGAGGCTATCGCAATGGTTCCTGGAATGGGTGACGACAAGAAAGGCAAGGTAATCGACTGCGTTCAGAAGGGTTATACACTCAACGACAAGGTGATTCGCCATGCTAAGGTAGCTGTAGGACAATAATAGTTATATATATAAAGGTATAAGACCGTGGCTCAGAAAAGAGATTACTATGAGGTACTTGGTGTTGACAAGAATGCCTCAGAAGCAGAAATAAAGAAAGCATACCGTAAGCTTGCTATTCAGTATCACCCAGACCGCAATCCGGGCGACACTGAGGCAGAAGCTAAATTCAAGGAGGCTGCCGAAGCCTATGAAGTGCTTCACGATGAGCAGAAGCGCCGCCAATACGACCAGTTCGGATTTGATGGTCCTCAGGGCGGATTCGGTGGCTTCGGAGGTGGTGCCGATATGAATATGGATGATATCTTCTCTATGTTCGGCGACATCTTCGGTGGTCATTCAGGATTCGGAGGCTTTGGCGGATTTGGTGGCGGCGGTGGTCGTCCGCAGTACAGAGGTGGCGATCTCCGCATCAAGGTGAAACTCACTCTCGAGGAAGTTACAAAAGGCGTAACCAAGAAGTTCAAGGTTCGCAAGGACATCGTCTGCGACGAATGCCACGGAACTGGTGCCAAGAATGGCTCTACTCCAGAAACCTGCTCTACTTGTAATGGCTCTGGTGTGCAATATCGCAATGTGCGTACCATGCTTGGTATGATGCAGACTCAGACCACCTGTAGCACTTGCCAGGGCGAGGGAACAGTTATCAAGGATAAGTGTTCGAAGTGTAATGGCGAGGGCATCGTAAAAGGTGAAGAAGTTGTTGAAATCCAGATTCCTGCAGGTGTTTCCGAGGGTATGGTTGTCAACATCCATGGCAAGGGTAATGCTGGCCGTCACAATGGCGTGAATGGCGATATCCAGGTCATCATCGAGGAAGAGAAGAGCGAAATCTTCGAGCGCAATGGTCAGGACCTCTATTATAATCTTCTGCTCGACCTCCCTACTGCTGTTCTCGGCGGTGATGTGGAGATTCCACTCGTGGGTGGCAGCAAGATGAATATGAAGATCGAGGCAGGAACCCAACCAGGCAAGCAGGTAAGACTTCGCGGAAAGGGTCTGCCAGCCGTTCAGGGCTACGGAAGAGGCACTGGAGACATCATTGTCAAGATCAGTGTCTATATTCCAAAGAATGTCTCTAAAGAAGAAAAGAAACTATTCGAGCAGATGAAGGAAAGCGACAACGTGAAAGCCGACAGCAGCAAGAAGAAATCGATCTTCGAAGAATTCAAGAATTTATTCAGCTAAAAATAGATAGCCTTTCTCCTAAAGGGGAAAGGCTATATAGAATTATGAACTATCAAGAAACCGTAGAATATCTATACAATAGCACCCCTGTATTCGAGCATGTGGGTGCTTCTGCTTATAAAGAGGGATTGTCAAACACACTTGCGCTTGACGAACACTTCAATCACCCTCACAACAATTTTCTCTCTATCCACGTGGCTGGAACCAACGGAAAAGGCTCTACCTCGCATACTCTCGCCAGCATTCTGCAGGCCGATGGCTATAAGGTGGGACTCTACACTTCCCCACACCTGGTGGATTTCCGTGAGAGAATACGTGTAAATGGTGAGATGATTCCTGAGCAGTATGTAGTGGATTTCGTAGAGGAGAACCGCGGTTTCTTTGAACCCCTCCACCCTTCCTTCTTTGAACTCACTACTGCCCTGGCTTTCAAGTATTTTGCAGAGCAGCATGTGGATATCGCAATTATCGAAGTTGGATTAGGCGGAAGACTGGATTGTACGAATATTATCCGTCCAATTCTCAGTATCATCACCAATATCTCGCTCGACCACACTCAGTTCCTCGGCGATACCCTTCCAAAAATCGCCTGGGAGAAAGCAGGTATCATCAAGGAGCGCGTTCCTGTACTGGTTGGCGAGGACCTCGACGAAACACGACCTGTATTCGAGGCAATGGCACAGAAGATGGACAGTACGATTGTCTTCGCACAAGATATTCCACAAATCAGAAGCTGCAGCCATCAGGCAGATGGAAGCATCCTCTATAAGACAAAATATTTCGGAGAAATCAAGGGCGAATTGGGTGGCAACTATCAGGAAAAGAACGCCAACACCGTATTGCAGGCTTGTATGCTGCTCTTGAACAAGAGTATTTTAAGAGACCCTGAAAGTGTAGCCAAAGGCTTTGCCAATGTGTGCGAAAGCACCGGTTTGATGGGCCGTTGGCAGAAGATACAGGAAAAACCTTTGGTGATTTGTGACACCGGCCATAATGCGGGGGGATGGCAATATCTTTCCCGACAGATTTCCAACCAGGAATGTAACCATCGCCGTATCGTTTTTGGCATGGTAGACGACAAGGATTTGGATGCAGTTATGGATATGCTGCCCGACGATGGTATCTATTACTGGACACAACCAAGCACCAAACGTGCCTTTCCTGTAGAAAAAATCGAAGAAACAGCCGATAATCACGATATTTTCGGAAAATCTTACCCAAATGTGATGGAAGCCTACAATGCAGCATTGCAAGATGCTGATGATGACGACTTTATCTATGTAGGAGGCTCCAGCTATATTGTGGCCGATTTTCTTACAGGATTGAAAAAATAATGTAGTTTCCCTGCAAAAATTGGCAAATTAAGAAAATTTAGTTTGCCAAAAGTTTGTAATATCCGAAAATTTTATGTTACTTTGCATATATGATAAAATCTAGTAACTAAATAAATGTTTTGATATTATGAGCACAGAAGCAGAAAACATTTGTGGTCTGAAGCGGGAGAACTTCCAGACCACAGTTCAGGGAAAAGAAACTGATCTCTATATCCTCAAGAATGCCCAGGGCAATGAAGTTGCCATCACTAACTATGGTGGAGCTATTGTAGCTATCATGGTTCCAGATAAAAATGGCAAGATGGGTAATGTTATTGAAGGACACGACAACATCAACGACGTTGTTAACTCTCCTGAAGTTTACCTGAGCCGTATCATCGGCCGCTATGGCAACCGTATCGCCAAAGGTACATTCACCCTCCACGGCAAAGAGTATCATTTGAAGCTTAACGACGGTCCTAACTCTCTTCACGGAGGTGAGAAAGGTTTCAACGTTAAGGTTTGGGATGCAGAAAGAATGAACGACCAGAGCGTGGTTCTTCATTACGTAAGCGCCTATGGTGAGGAAGGATTCAAGGGAGAATTGAAGACCACCGTAGTTTATACTTTCAACGACGATAACGAATTGGTTATCGATTATTTAGCTTGTACAAACAAAAAGACTATTGTTTGTCTTACCAATCACGGATTCTTTGCTCTGGCAGGTATTGCCAACCCTACTCCAACAGTAGAGAACGTTATCCTTCAGGTAAATGCAGATTTCTATTTGCCTATCGATAAGACTTCTATCCCTACTGGTGAAATTCTCAAGGTAGAGGGTACTCCATTCGATTTCCGCACTCCTAAGCCAATTGGCCAGGATATCGAGGCTGACAACGAGCAGTTGAAGAATGGTAGTGGTTATGATCACAACTATGTATTGAACAAGAAGGAGCCAGGAGAACTGAGCTTTGCAGCTAAGATGACAGAGCCTGTAAGCGGCCGTACAATGGAAGTTTACACAACAGAGCCTGGTTTGCAGCTTTACACAGGTAACTTCCTGAATGGCAGCTTCAAGGGCCAGTTCGGAGCAACATTCCCACGTCGCTCAGCTGTTTGTCTTGAGGCTCAGCACTTCCCAGATAGTCCTAACCGTCCATACTTCCCACCAGTTACATTGGAACCAGGTGAGCAGTATAAGCAGAAGACTATCTATAAATTTGGCGTAGAAAAATAAAACTCTCCAACCTCCCTTTGCACTAAAGGGAGGTTGTTTTTCCTAATAAAAAATCTAAAAATCAAAACTTTAACAATGACTGACAATCAAAATCAGGCAATGGGAAACAAGAATAGAAATCTCATTGCGATTATTACAATGATGTTCATCTTTGCGATGATTAGCTTTGTAACTAATATGGCTGCTCCATTTGGAAATATCTGGGGTATGTCGTATGAATGGGCTGGTATGGCTGGTAACCTTATGAACTTTACCGCATATCTCATCATGGGTATCCCTGCTGGTAATATGCTTATCAAATATGGATACAAGAAAACTGCCCTCATTGCTCTTATCGTAGGTGCAATTGGTCTTGGCATTCAGCTCTTATCTGGTGTTGTAGGAAATATTTATGTTTACCTACTTGGTGCGCTTATCTGCGGTTTCTGCGTATGTATGCTCAACACAGTAGTAAACCCAATGCTTAACCTTCTCGGTGGTGGTGGAAATACTGGTAATCAGCTTGTTCAAGCAGGTGGTACTCTTAATTCACTCGCAGGTACAGCTACTCCTATTCTTGCAGGTGCACTTGTTGGTACACTTACTAAGGATTCCTTCCCAGATGTTGCTCCACTTATCATCACAGGTATTGTTATCTTCCTTGCTGCTTTTGCAGTTATCTCATTCATCAAGATTGTTGAGCCTCAGGGCGATTTGAAGAATGTTACTTATGAGAGATCACCTCTTGCTTTCCGTCATTGCAAGCTTGGAATTATCGCTATCTTCTTCTATGTAGGTTGCGAGATTGCTATTCCTGGCATGATGAACCAATGGATTAGCCGTGAAGGTGGATTTGAGGGAGCTGCTACTGTAGCAGGTTCTCTTGCTGGTATCTACTGGTTCCTTATGCTCGTAGGTCGTCTCACTTCTTCTTTCATTTCTGGTAAGATTTCTACTCGCGCTCAGATGATTACCGTATCTACAGCTGGTATCATTCTTGTTATCGCAGCTATCTTTACAGGTGATGTCAAGACCACTTTGAGCATCAACCTCGGATTTATCGAAATTTCAAATGCAACTGTTCCCCTCTCTTGTATATTTATCTTCCTTTGCGGTATTTGTACATCTGTTATGTGGGGTGGTATCTTCAACCTTTCAACAGAAGGACTTGGCAAGTACACAGCTAAGGCTTCAGGTCTTTTCATGGTAATGGTATTCGGTGGTGGTATGATGCCATTCTTCCAGGACCTCGTAGTTCGCCCTATCACAGGCTATCTTGGTTCTTACTGGCTTATTGTTGCCATGCTTGGCTACATCCTCTGGTACTCAGTATCTGGTTGCAAGAACGTAAACAAGGATATTCCTGTAGATTAAATATAAACAATCGATATTAACCCATTAAATACACAAACTATGGATATTGAAAAAGTAAGAAGCCGCTTCATCAAGCATTTTGATGGTAAGACAGGAAACATCTATATGTCTCCAGGACGTATCAATTTGATTGGTGAGCACACTGATTATAATGGAGGATTCGTATTCCCAGGTGCTGTAGATAAAGGTATTATGGCCGAGGTTCGCCCTAATGGTCTTGACACTGTTATCCTCTACTCTATTGACTTGAAGGACAAGGTAGAATTCAAACTCGATGACCCAGAGGGCCCTAAGTCTACATGGGCACGTTATATTTATGGTATCTGTCAGGAAATGAAAGCATTAGGCGTTCCTGTTAAAGGATTCAATGCAGCTTTCTATGGCGATGTGCCTCTCGGCGCAGGTATGAGTTCAAGTGCTGCTCTTGAGAGCTGCTTCGCATTTGCCCTCAACGATCTCTTCGGCGACAACAAGGTTTCTAAGTGGGATCTCGCTTTGGCAGGTCAGGCTACTGAGCATAAGTATATCGGCGTGAATTGTGGTATCATGGACCAGTTCGCTTCTGTCTTCGGACAGGAGGGTAAGCTGATGCGCCTCGATTGCCGTAGCCGTGAGTTCGAGTATTTCCCATTCGATCCTAAGGGCTACAAGTTGGTACTTGTAAATTCTAAGGTTAAGCACGAGCTGAAGGGCTCTCCATACAATGATCGTCGCAATAGCTGCGAGAATGTTGTTAAGGCTCTTGGCAAGCACTTCCCTGACAAGAAGTTTGAGACACTTCGTGATGCTGACTGGGCTGAACTCGAGGCTGTAAAGAGCGAGGTTAGCGCAGAGGATTACACACGTGCTCACTTCGTATTGGGCGAGAAAGACCGTGTACTTGCTGTTTGCGATGCACTCGAGAAGGGTGATTACGAAACAGTTGGTAAGATGATGTATGAGACACACGAAGGTCTGAGCAAGGAATACGAGGTATCTTGCGAGGAACTCGACTTCCTTAACAAGGTTGCTAAGGAAGACGGTGTTACCGGAAGTAGAATTATGGGTGGTGGCTTTGGTGGCTGCACTATCAACCTGGTAAAAGAAGAACTCTATGATAAGTTCATCCAGGATGCAAAGCAGAAGTTCTGCCCACTCTATGGTCATGAGCCAGAGATCATCGATGTAGTTATCGGCGAAGGCTCACACAAAGTATGCTAATCCCCTCCCCTAAATATTAAGGTTGGAAATCCCCATAATCGAAATGATTATGGGGATTTTTTGTTAAAAAGGGGCAAAATTACACTTTACACTAAAAAAACAGCCCAAAACGTTTTGAGTTTTCAATTAAAAGTGATAAATTTACACCCAAAATGTTTTAAATTACTAATAACCTATCAGAATGAAAAACTTAAAAGGAGCATTTTTGAGCGCAGGCATTGCAACAGCATTGCTTTCTTCATGCGCTTCAGGAAGTGATGCAAGTTTCATTGCATCTGGTCTTAATCCAGCAGACTTCGATTCTACTTTCAATGGCAAGAAGACTGAACTGGTAGTTCTTAAAAATCTAAAGGGCATGGAAGTTTGCCTTACCAACTATGGTGGCAGAGTTGTTTCCATTTCAGTTCCTGACAAGGACGGCAAGCCAACTGATGTAGTTCTGGGATATGACAACATCGCTCAATATGCCGATACACTAAACTCTCCTTCTGATTACGGATCTTCAGTCGGAAGATATGCTAACCGTATCAAGGATTCTAAAATCACTGTAGCAGGCAAAGAGTATAAACTCCGTGCAAACGACAATGAGAATTGTCTCCATGGTGGTGGTAATACCGGATGGATGAACAAGATCTACGACATTCAGGAGAAGACAGACTCTTCTGTAACTTTCGCGATCACCTCTCCTGATGGTGATAATGGATTCCCTGGTACTGTTAAGGCTACTGCTACTTATGTGGTTAGATATGACAATACTCTCGACATCACTTTCGAGGCTACAACAGATAAGGAGACCGTCATCAATATGACCAATCACTCTTACTTCAACTTGAATGGCGACCTTTCTCAGAAGGGTGAAAACCAGATCATGTATGTAAATGCAGACAAGTTCACTCCATCTGACGAGAAATACATCCCAACAGGTGAGATCAAGGACGTAACTGGTACTCCAATGGACTTCCGCAAGGCTCACGCGCTCAGCCAAGGCATCAACAACTTCTCTTACGATCAGGTAAAGAATGCAACTGGTTATGACCACAACTGGTGCTTGAACACTTATAAGGATGGTAAGGGTGATGACAAGACTGTAGCTGCCAGCCTCTACTCTCCAAAGACAGGTATCTTGCTTGAGGTATTCACTAATGAGCCAGGTATCCAGGTTTACACAGGTAACTTCCAGGGTACAGGTATTCCAGGCAAGCACGGTGTAAAATATCCTAAGCACGTAAGCGTTTGCTTCGAGAGCCAGAAGTATCCAGACTCTCCTACCAAGTTTGCTGCTAAGACACCAGGATGGGAGATTTCTAATCCTTATTTGAAGCCAGGTGAGAAGTACAACTCACACCTTGTTTACAAATTCTCTGTTAAGAAATAAATCTAAATCACAAAATAAAATATGAAAAGTATAAGCGAAGCTTTAGCTTCATCAGGATTTGAGCCAGTAGACTTTGTCATCCTGGTAATCTATCTGATTTTACTTGTTGGCCTCGGCTTGTTCTTGAGCCGCAACAAGGATGGAAAAGAAAAAACAGCCAACGACTACTTCCTGGCTGGTAACACCCTTACTTGGTGGGCTGTTGGTGCCTCTCTGATTGCAGCCAACATCTCTGCTGAGCAGTTCATTGGTATGTCAGGTACTGGTTTTGCTGATGGTATTGCCATCGCAGCCTATGAGGTAATGGCAGCTGTAACACTTGTTGTTATTGGAAAGTTCCTCCTCCCTGTCATGTTGGACCGTAAGATCTTCACTATTCCTCAGTTCCTCCGCGAACGTTACAACGATGGTGTAGGTCTCGCTTTCTCCATCCTCTGGTTGTTCCTCTATGTATTCGTAAACCTTACTTCAGTAGCTTGGTTGGGTGCTTTGGCTATCGAGCAGATTCTCGGTCTTCAGGGCTTGAGTGTTGAGATTATGGGCATTACCATTTCTATGCGTATGATCATCATCTTCTTCCTCTTCGTTATCGCTGGTATCTACTCTATCTATGGTGGTCTTGCTTCAGTAGCATGGACCGACGTAATGCAGGTAACCTTCCTCGTAGGTGGTGGTTTGATCACTGCTTATGTAGCATTGAAGGAAATGGGTGGTGCTCTTGGTACAGATGCCTTAGGCGCATTCGGCAAGATGTTCACCGACCTCACTACAGGTACTCACGCTACAGATACTCACTTCCACCTCATCATTCAAGAGAGTCACAATGCAAGTGCATTCGCTAATGTACCAGGTATTGCTGCCGTTGTAGGTGGTGTTTGGTTGACCAACTTGGGCTACTGGGGTTTCAACCAGTACATCATCCAGAAGGGTCTTGCAGCAAAGAGTGTTGATGAAGCTAAGAAGGGTTTGATCTTCGCAGGTTTCCTCAAGATTTTGATTCCATTCATCGTAGTAATCCCAGGTATCTGCGCTTACTATATTCTCCAGAACCCAGAGGCTTTCGCTAACATGAAGCTCGCTGGTTCTATCAATGTATCTGATGACGCTTATCCATGGTTGATCCGTAACTTTACTCCAACTGGTATCAAGGGTCTTTCATTCGCTGCTCTTGCTGCAGCTATCATCTCTTCTTTGGCTTCTATGTTCAACTCAACTTCTACCCTCTTCACAATGGATATCTACAAGAAGTATATCAATCCACAGGCAGGTGACAAGAAGTTGGTAAACATTGGTCGAATGGTTTCTGTTAGTGCATTGATCATAGCCCTCATCGCTGTTAAGCCATTGTTGGGCGGTTTGGATCAGGCATTCCAGTATATCCAGGAATACTCAGGCTTCATTTATCCAGGTATCATCACCGTATTCGGTCTTGGTTTGCTCTGGAAGCGTGCTTCTTCAAAGGCAGCCGTTTGGACAGCTATCCTCACCATCCCTATGGGTGTACTCTTCAAGATATTGTTGCCAAATGTAGCCTTCCAGTTCCGTGCAGGTTATATCTTCATTATCCTCATCACCTTCTTCGTAATTGTTTCTTACTTCAGCAACAAGACAGAAGGTACAGAGTTGCCATCTGAAGAGGATCGCGCAAGCATGGTTCGTTGGGCTAAGATTCTCGGTGGTGTTGGTATTTTGATGATCATTGCTGCTGCTATCGTAACTATCGCAGGTATTCTCAACCCTACCGCTAGTCCTGAAAGCAACACATTCGCTTACCTGAACGATATCGGTTTCCAGGCATTCTTCTTCTTTGGAGTACTTGTTGGCCAGTGCGCTATCTGGTTGTATAGCAACTCAAAGGATACACGCAAGGATCCTAAGGCTCTTCCTATCAATTTGAGCCTATTCTCTACAAACCGTGGATATACATACGGTACAATCGGCATTTGCGTGATTGTATTTGTACTCTACGCTCTGTTATGGTAATTTGAAATATAGGAGTTAAGAAGGGAAATCTTCTTAACTCCTAATATATAAAACATAAACGAATAAAACAACAAATGACTGGATTTTATAGTGAACACGCCAAAGTATGGGTATCCGTCGACTGCATCGTCTTTGGTTTTGAAGAAGATAAACTAAAGGTATTGATCGGCAAACGTAAGATGGACCCAGGACGCGGAGAATGGTCACTCTATGGTGGTTTCGTTGGAGCAGAAGAAAGTTTGGAGGAAGCAGCCGACCGCGTACTTTCCGAACTAACAGGATTAAAAAAGCTCTACATGAAACAAGTAGGAGCCTATGGTGCCATTGACCGAGATCCAGGAGAACGAGTTATCTCTGTAGCCTATTGCGCATTGATAAATGTAAGAGACTACGATGATAGTCTTCGCGAACAACATTCATTAGAATGGGTAGATGTGAAAGACCTTCCACATCTTTATTCCGACCACAATCTGATGGTTACTAATGCGATTGCCCAGCTTCGCCGACGCATCCGCACAGAGCCATTAAGCTTCAATCTCCTTCCTGTTCTATTCACCCTCACTCAGCTTCAGCATGTATATGAGGCCGTTTTGGGAACTGAAATTGACAAGCGTAATTTCCGCAAGAGAATTAAGGAAATTGATTATATTGAGAAAACTGAACTTATAGACAAGAAAACATCAAAGCGCGGAGCTGCACTCTATCGCTTCAACAAGAAGGCGTTTGCAGAAGATCCGACTTTTAAATTATAAATCAACACTGCTATTTTCTGATGAGGGTGGCAGATAAGCGAAATACATTAATTATTATGCTAGAAGAGTTAAAAGAAAAAGTATTCAAGGCAAATCTTGACCTTGTAAAGCATAACCTCGTGTTGTTCACATGGGGTAACGTGAGTGGTATCGATCGTGAGAAGGGACTGGTTGTCATCAAGCCATCAGGTGTTTCTTACGACACTATGAAAGCTTCAGATATGGTAGTGGTTGACCTTCAGACAGGTAAGGTGGTTGAGGGCGATCTCAATCCTTCTTCTGATACTCCAACTCACTTGGTAATCTATCGTAACTTCCCTGAGGTTGGCGGAGTGGTCCACACTCACTCTACTTATGCTACAGCATGGGCTCAGGCTGGTAAGGACGTTCCTAGCATTGGAACAACTCATGCCGACTACTTCCACGATGCAATTCCTTGCACAGATGATATGACTGCTGACCAGATGGCAGAATATGAGTATAATACAGGTGTTGTTATCGTTGACAAATTCAAGAAGGACAATATCAACCCAGTTCACACTCCAGGTGTATTGGTAAAGAATCATGGTCCTTTCACATGGGGAAAGAATGCCGACGAGGCAGTATATCATGCAGTAGTAGCTGAGCAGGTTGCTAAGATGGCATTTATTTCCTTCAGTGTAAATCCAAATACAACTATGAATCCTCTTCTTGTAGAAAAGCATTTCAGCCGCAAGCACGGTCCTAATGCTTACTACGGACAGAAGAAAAAATAAACCCACCCCCTACCCCTCCCCAAGGGAGGGGAGACTGAAATGCTCTTCTACTTACTTTTAGGGATAAGAAGAAGCTCTGACTCTCCTCGGCAAGTGGAAGAAACTGAAATATTCAGTAACTCATTTAAGGGAAAAGGTATCCCAACCTTTCCTCATCAAGAGATGAAACTGAAATGTTCAGAAATTCATTGAAAGGAAAATAGATATCTCAAACTTACCTCATAAAGGGGGAAAAATGAAATGCTCAGAAATTCATTGAAAGGAAAAAGGTATCTCAACCTTACCTCATAAAGGGAAGAAAATGAAATGCTCAGCAATTCATTTAGGGGTAAAGAAAATTAAAAACAAGAAATATTATTAACAATTAAATAAAAGACAAAAACTCACTCCTAAAGCAACAAAGCTAATCAAGCCCTCCTCCCTTGGGGAGGAGTTGGAGGTGGGTTTTTTAATATTATTATGAAAGCATTCGAAAATTCAGAAGTATGGTTTGTAACTGGTGCTCAGCTTCTCTACGGAGGTGACGCAGTAGTTCAGGTAGATGGCCACTCTAAGGAGATGGTTGACGGTCTTAACAATTCAGGCAATATTCCTGTAAAGATCGTATATAAAGGTACAGCCAACAGCTCTAAGGAAGTAGAGGATATCATGAAGGCTGCCAACAATGATGACAAGTGTGTAGGTATCATTACATGGATGCACACTTTCTCACCAGCTAAGATGTGGATCAAGGGTTTACAGGCATTGCAGAAGCCTCTCCTCCACTTCCACACTCAGTACAATGCTGAAATTCCTTGGGAAACAATGGACATGGATTTCATGAACCTTAACCAGAGTGCTCACGGCGATATCGAGTTCGGACATATCTGCACTCGTATGCGTGTACCTCGCAAGGTAGTTTGTGGCTATTGGAAAAACGAGGATGCTCAGAAGAAGATTGCTGTTTGGGCTCGCGTAGCAGCTGGTGTTGCTGATGCTAAGAACGTACGCTGTTTGATGTTTGGTATGAACATGAACAATGTAGCTGTAACTGATGGCGACCGCGTAGAATTTGAGCAGCGTCTCGGTTATCACGTAGATTACTATCCAGTTTCTTCTTTGATGGAATACTTCAAGAAGGTTACTGATGCAGAGGCTGATGCACTCGTTGAGGAGTACAAGAAGCAGTATACTATCAAGATCGACGAGAGTGGCGAGGAAGTTTACTGGGAGAAGGTAAAGAACTCAGCTAAGGCTGAGATTGCTCTCCGCCGTGTATTGGCAGATGAGGGTGCTACCGCTTTCACAACAAACTTCGACGACCTTGGCGATGCAGATATCGATGATCCAAACTTCGTAGGTTTCGACCAGATTCCAGGTCTTGCTTCTCAGCGTTTGATGGCTGAAGGTATCGGTTTTGGTGCAGAGGGTGACTGGAAGACCGCTTGCCTCTATCGCACTCTTTATGTAATCCAGCAGGGTATGCCTACAGGATGCTCATTCCTTGAGGACTACACCCTCAACTTCGCTGGTGACCGCAGTTCTTGCCTCCAGAGCCACATGCTCGAGGTTTGTCCACTCATTGCAACCGACAAGCCAAAGCTCGAGGTACACTTCCTCGGTATTGGTATCCGCAAGCAGCAGACTGCTCGTTTGGTATTTACCTCTAAGACCGGTCGTGGTATCAAGGCTACAGTAGTAGATCTCGGTAATCGCTTCCGCCTTATCTCTCAGGAGGTTGAGTGCATTGAGCCAAAGCCAATGCCAAACCTTCCAGTAGCTTCTGCTCTCTGGGTTCCTCAACCAACATTCGAGATTGGTGCAGGTGCATGGATTCTCGCAGGTGGTACACACCATAGTGCATTCTCTTATGATATCACAGAAGAGTATTGGGAAGACTTCGCTGAAATTCTCGGCATTGAGTATGTGAAGATCAACAAGAACACCAATATCTACGACTTCAAGCAGAATCTCCGTAACAACGAGATCTACTTCATGTTGAACAAGTCACTTCAGTAATTCATAATTTACAATTCATAATTCACAATTTTGAACAAGATTATGACAGCAAAAGAAACTATTGAAAGCGGTAAGGCCATTCTCGGTATCGAGTTTGGCTCTACACGCATCAAGGCAGTTCTCATCGATCAGGAGAACAAGCCTATAGCTCAGGGTGATCACGAGTGGGAAAACCAACTTGTCGACGGTCTTTGGACTTATAGCACAGAGGCTATCTGGTTTGGTTTGGAGGATGCTTATGCCAACCTCCGCAAGAACGTGCTCGCCGAATATGATTGTGAGATTGAGCATCTTGCTTCTATCGGTATCTCTGCAATGATGCACGGATATATGGCATTCGGTCCTACAGGTACAGCTTCTAAGGGTGCTCCTGCAGGTGAAGCCGAGAAGATTCTCGTTCCTTTCCGCACATGGCGTAATACCAATACAGGTGCCGCAGCTGCTGAGCTTTCTAAGCTCTTCAACTATAACATCCCTCTCCGCTGGTCTATCTCTCACCTCTATCAGGCTATCCTGAATGGCGAGGAGCATGTAGGCGATATCACTTATCTCACTACCCTCGCAGGTTACATTCACTGGCGTCTAACTGGTGAGAAGGTACTTGGTGTTGGTGATGCTTCAGGTATGATTCCTGTTGATCCTGAGACAAAGACCTATAATGCCGAGATGGTGAAGAAGTTCAACGACCTTGTTGCACCTAAGGGTTATTCTTGGAAGCTTGAAGACATCCTTCCAAAGAGTCTCTCAGCAGGTGAGGCTGCAGGTACTCTTACCGAGCACGGAGCACATCGTCTGGATATCTCTGGTCACTTGAAGGGCGGTTGCCCACTCTGTCCTCCAGAGGGTGATGCAGGTACAGGTATGGTTGCTACCAATGCCGTAAAACAGCGCACAGGTAATGTGTCAGCAGGTACTTCTTCTTTCTCAATGATTGTATTGGAGAAGGATCTTTCTAAGCCAAACGAGATGATTGATATGGTGACAACACCAGACGGATCACTTGTTGCTATGGTACATTGCAACAACTGTACTTCCGACATCAATGCTTGGGTGAAACTCTTTAAGGAATATCAGCAACTCCTTGGTATTCCGGTAGATATGAACGAGATCTATGGCAAGCTCTACAACCATGCACTCACCGGTAATGCCGATTGTGGTGGTGTATTGTCATACAACTATATTTCAGGTGAGCCAGTAGCTGGACTTCAGGATGGCCGCCCTATGGTAGTTCGTTCTGCCAACGACAAATTCAACCTTGCCAACTTCATCCGCACCAACCTCTACGCAACCGTAGCTGTATTGAAACTCGGTAATGATGTACTCTTCAAGGAAGAGAAGATCAAGGTTGACCGCATCACAGGACATGGTGGTTTGTTCAAGACTCCAGTAGTAGGTCAGCGCATTCTTGCTGCAGCTCTCAACTCCCCTATCTCAGTTATGGAGACAGCAGGTGAAGGTGGTGCATGGGGTATTGCACTTCTCGCATCATACCTTGTAAACAATGAAAAGAAGCAGAACCTTGCCGACTGGCTTGAGGATGTTGTCTTCGCAGGAAATACAGGTGTTGAAATTGCACCAGACCCTGAGGATGTAGCAGGTTTCAATGCTTATATCGAGAACTATAAGAAGGGACTCGCTATTGAGCAGGCTGCTGTAAACAACAAAAAGTAAATCTGTATTCGAAAATTCGGAAGCCTTAAAAAGCTAAACAAAAGTTCTCTCCCCTTTCGTGAGAGTGTAGGAGCGTAATTTATTACGCTCCTAAAAGGAGAGAACTTAGCTTTTAATCAGAGGATTTCCGAAGTTTGAATAATACCCGAAATACTAGTAAGATTAGGGAACTTCCTAAAGTCTTCTATCCATCGTAATAGAAACAAAAGTTAGAATAGAAACTATAAGACTTTCCGCACTCCCTTATCAAATTTAAATATTTTTCTGTTCCTCCAAGAAAGGGGGAAATGATACTCTGAAACGTATTATATATAATAAGGTAAATCACAGAAAATAATAAATGTAGTTATGAAACAATACATCGCAACCGCCCTCCTCTCTTTAGCAGCCTTTTCTGCTAATGCTCAGGATGCAACAGTAACGATTCACGCCAATCAGGGCACAAACAAGATCAACAAGGAAATCTACGGTCAGTTTGCCGAGCACCTCGGCACCTGTATCTATGGAGGTCTCTGGGTGGGTCCTGAATCTCAGATTCCTAATACCAATGGATATCGTACCGACGTACTCAATGCGTTGAAGGAGCTGAAAGTTCCTGTATTGAGATGGCCAGGCGGATGCTTTGCCGACGAATACCACTGGATGGATGGTATTGGTCCTAAGGAGAACCGCCCTAAGATGCAGAACAATAACTGGGGTGGCACTATCGAGGACAACTCCTTCGGTACACACGAATTCCTCAACCTTTGTGAACTTCTCGGTGCAGAACCATATATCAGCGGAAACGTGGGTAGTGGTACTGTAGAGGAACTCGCTAAGTGGGTGGAATATATGACCAGCGATGGCGATACACCTATGGCTAAGCTCCGTCGCAAGAACGGTCGCGACAAGTCATGGAACGTGAAATATCTCGGTGTGGGTAACGAAAGCTGGGGCTGTGGTGGTAATATGCGCCCAGAATACTACAGCGACCTCTTCCGCAGATATTCTACCTACTGCCGTGACTACGACAATCACAAGCTTTATAAGATCGCTTCTGGTGCAACCGATTACGATTACGACTGGACCAAGGTGCTTATGAATAATGTTGGCAATCGTATGGCTGGTCTTTCTCTGCACTACTACACAGTGAAGGATTGGAGCGACCACAAGGGATTTGCTCTCAAGTTCAACGACCAGGAATACTACTGGACTATCGGTAAGAGCCTTCAGATTGAGGACATCATCAAGAAGCACGAGGCTATTATGGATCAGAAAGATCCAAAGAAGAAGATCGGCTTGCTCGTTGATGAATGGGGAACCTGGTGGGACGAGGAACCTGGCACAATCAAGGGTCACCTCTATCAGCAGAACTCAATGCGCGATGCTATGGTTGCTGCCCTCACCCTCAACATCTTCCAGCGTCATACCGACCGTATCAAGATGGCCAATATCGCTCAGGTAGTCAACGTACTTCAGTCTATGATCCTCACAGATACCAAGGGTACAGGCCACATGGTCCTCACTCCAACCTATCATGTGTTCAAGATGTACCAAGGCTTCCAGGAGGCAACTTATTTGCCAATGGATGTAAAGGTAGATTCTATCCCTGTAGAAGGCGGCCACATGTGGAAGATGGTAGACGCAAACATTCCTGCAGTATCTGTATCAGCAGCTAAGAAGCAGGATGGCGGCATCATTATCTCTCTGGCCAATACCTCGTTGGAGAAGAAGCAGGAAGTTGAAATCAACCTCGATGGTGCAAATGTAAAGACCATTGCAGGTGAAATCCTCACCAGCAAGAACGTGATGGACTACAACGACTTCGAGCATCCAGACGCAATCAAGCCAGTTGCATTCAAGGATGCAAAGCTCAAGAAAAACTCGCTGAAAGTAAAAATTCCAGCAAAATCAATAATCGTTTTGAATTTAAAGTAGTAAATTTGCAGTCGTTTCTAAGAAGGAGCGATGAAAACACCCCTCTACTATAAGATTCACAGAAAGAATTTCAAATTAATTAATCATACAAAATGAACGACATTAAAGTTTTGAACCATGCTGCCGACAACATCCGTATCTTGGCAGCAAGTGCAGTAGAAAAGGCTAAGTCAGGTCACCCAGGTGGTGCTATGGGTGGTGCCGACTTCATCAATGTATTGTATTCAGAGTATCTCAAATACGATCCAAAGAACCCTTCATGGGTAGGCCGCGACCGTTTCTTCCTCGATCCAGGTCACATGGCTCCAATGCTCTACTCTCAGCTTTGCCTCATCGGTAAGTTCACACTTGAAGAGTTGGCACAGCTCCGTCAGTGGGGTTCTCCAACAACAGGTCACCCAGAGTTTGAGATTGCTCGTGGTATTGAGAATACATCTGGTCCTCTTGGTCAGGGTCACGTATTTGCTATTGGTGCTGCTATCGCTGCTAAGTTCTTGGCTGCTCACACAGGCAACCCAACTTTCAAGAAGGAAACTATTTACGCATATATCTCTGATGGTGGTGTTCAGGAGGAGATTTCACAGGGTGGTGCTCGTATCGCTGCTACTCTCGGTCTTGACAACCTCATCATGTTCTACGACTCAAACGATATCCAGCTCTCTACAGAGACTAAGGACGTTATGACTGAGGATACAGCTGCTAAGTATCGTGCCCTCGGTTGGGAAGTTATCGAGATTGTAGGTAACGATGCTGCTCAGATCCGTAAGGCTCTCGATGCTGCTCAGAAGGTAGAAGGCAAGCCAACTTTGATTATCGGTAAGTGTATCATGGGTAAGGGTGCTTTGAAGGAAGATGGTTCTTCTTACGAGCGCAACTGCAAGACTCACGGTGCTCCTCTTGGTGGCGACGCTTACAAGAATACTATCAAGAACCTCGGTGGTGATCCTGAGAATCCATTCCAGATCTTCGACGATGTTAAGGAACTCTATGCTAACCGTGCTAAGGAACTCGAGGGTATCGTAGCTGAGCGTTATGCAGAGGAGAAGGCTTGGGCTGATGCTAACCCAGAGAAGGCTGCCCAGCAGGCTGACTGGTTCAGCGGTAACGCTCCAAAGATCGACTGGACAAAGGTAGTTCAGAAGGACAACGATGCAACTCGTTCAGCATCAGCAGCATGTCTTGGTCAGCTCGCAGAGCAGGTTCCAAACATGATCTGTGCATCTGCCGACCTTTCTAACTCAGATAAGACCGACGGATTCTTGAAGAAGACTCACGCTCTTACAAAGGATGACTTCAGTGGTGCATTCTTCCAGGCAGGTGTAGCCGAGCTCACAATGGCTTGCTGCTGCATCGGTATGGCTCTCCACGGTGGTGTTATCCCAGCTTGTGGTACATTCTTCGTATTCTCAGACTATATGAAGCCTGCAATTCGTATGGCAGCTTTGATGGAGCTCCCAGTTAAGTTCATCTGGACACACGATGCATTCCGCGTTGGTGAGGATGGACCTACACACGAGCCAGTTGAGCAAGAGGCACAGATCCGCTTGATGGAGAAGTTGAAGAATCACCACGGCAAGCCATCTACTCTCGTTCTCCGTCCTGCAGATGCAAAGGAGACAACAGAGGCTTGGAAGCTTGCAATGGAGAACACAACAACTCCTACAGCTCTTATCTTCTCTCGCCAGAACATCAACAACCTTCCTGAGGGCAACGACTACAGTCAGGTAGCTAAGGGTGGTTACATCGTAGCTGGCTCAGATGAGAATCCTGATGTAATTCTTGTTGCTACAGGTTCTGAGGTTTCTACTCTCGAGGCAGGCGCAGACCTTATCCGCAAGGATGGCAAGAAGGTACGCGTAGTATCTGTTCCTTCAGAGGGTCTCTTCCGTCAGCAGCCTAAGGAGTATCAGTTGGAGGTTCTCCCACGCGACGTTAAGAAGTTCGGTCTCACAGCAGGTCTTCCTGTAAACCTCCTCGGTCTTGTACCAGAGGCAGAGGGTACAATCTGGGGTCTTGAGAGCTTCGGTTTCTCAGCTCCTTACAAGGTACTCGACGAGAAGCTTGGCTACACAGCCGAAAACGTTTACAAGCAGGTATCTGCATTGTTCAAGTAATATCTATATGGAAGGGCCCCTGCCCTTCCATATTTAATTTATAAAACTATGGAAGTTAAGACAGTAGGTTTAGCAAGCGATCATGCAGGTTTTCCTTTGAAACAGTTTGTTCTTCAGTATTTGGAGAAGAAAGGTTATGCTGTAAAGGATTACGGAACATATAGTGATGCCAGTGTAGACTACTCAGATTTCGGTCATGCTCTCGCCGAGGGTATTGAGAGTGGAGAAGTTTATCCTGGTATTGGTATTTGCGGTAGTGGTGAAGGTATCTCAATGACTCTGAACAAGCATCAGGGTGTACGTGCAGGTTTGGCATGGTGCAAGGAGATTAGTCATCTTATCCGTCAGCACAACGATGCTAATGTTCTCGTTATGCCAGGTCGCTTCATCGACAACAAGACTGCAGAGGAAATCATGGATGAATTCTTCAGCACAAGTTTTGAGGGTGGCCGTCATCAGCGCCGTGTTGAAAAGATTCCTGTTCAGAAATAAATTAAGAATTAGTAATTAGGAATTAGTAATTAGGAATTAGTAATTGTGATTACCTTTATTCCATATCATAATCGACAATTGGAATTAACAATTAGCTTAATAGCAAATCATAATTAGTAATTACTACTTACTAATTACTAATAAAAAAAAGTCCCGTAGGCATTAATTGCTTACGGGATTTTTTATTTGAAAATATATGTTTTTCTGTAACTAAGTCTTTATCCCAAAAGTGGATAAACGAAATACGTACTTATGTACTTATGTCAGAAAAGCAAGTACTAATGTCTATTTTACAACTCATCAGCCGCATAAAGGAAATCGAAAGCAGGCTGCTTGTAGTCGAAGATCTCGCCTTCGTTGAAGAAGCGCTTCAACTCAATAGCTGCATTCTCCTTGCTGTCGCTTGCATGAACGATATTCTCCTGGAACGACATGCTGAAATCACCACGGATTGTACCAGGAGCTGCCTTACGACCACTTGTAGCACCAGCCATCTGGCGAACAACCTCCACAGCATCTACACCCTCGTAGCAGCATACGATAACAGGAGTTACAGTCATAGCATCCTTCAACTGCTGGAAGAATGGCTTGCCAGCATGCTGAGCATAGTGCTCGCTCATCTGCTCGTCGGTAAGCTGACACATCTTCATACCTGCCAGACGAAGGCCCTTCTGTTCAAAACGCTTTGTAACCTCACCTACCAAGCCACGCATCAGGCAAGAAGGCTTCAATATCACTAATGTCTTTTCCATTATTTTATCTATAGTTTATAATTTACTGCAAAGGTAATACTTTTTTTGATTTAAAAGTAAAATACTGAGCGCAAAGCAGCTATACCTATGTTAAAAAGAATATGTTATTTTGTTACTATGTCTTTAAAATCGGTACTCTGTCTCCCCAAAAGTTACTCCGTATAAAAAAAAGGTTGTATATTTGTGCCATAAACAAAATAGAGTATTAGTATGGAATCAATACGGGAAATTTTCAGGGTAGGCAAAGGTCCATCCTCCTCTCACACTATGGGACCACAGCACGCAGCACAAATTTATTTGGAACGCCACAAAGATGCACACGGTTTTCGGGTGACACTTTATGGAAGTCTTGCTGCTACTGGCAAAGGCCACATGACCGATGCTGCCATCAAGGAAGTCCTCTCTCCTACCGCTCCTGTATCCATCGAGTGGAAACCTCAGGAATTTCTATCCTATCATCCCAACGGCATGACCTTTACCGCTATCGACGCTGAGGGAAATGCAGCGGATACATGGACCATCTACAGTGTGGGCGGTGGTGCTCTTTCGGATGGCCAAGGCGAGAACGATGCCTTCAAGACGAAGGAGGTTTATTCGATGAATACCCTCAAGGACATCAAGAAATGGTGTATCCGTAATGGCCGAAGTTTCTGGGAGTATGTTGGCGAGAACGAGGGCGACGACATTTGGGATTACCTCGATATGGTGTGGCATGTGATGCAGCAGGCTGTGCTCAATGGTCTGAATCACGAAGGGGTGCTGCCAGGTCCGCTCAATCTTCCACGCAAAGCCTCAACCTATTATGTAAAGGCGAGCGGATACAAGGATTCACTTCAGCGTCGCGCACTTGTTTATTCCTATGCGCTTGCCGTGAGCGAGGAGAATGCCTCGGGCGGAACCATCGTAACTGCACCTACTTGTGGTGCCTGTGGTGTTGTTCCCGCCGTACTCTATCACTGTTTCAAGCAGCATAATTTCAGCGATATCCGCATTATTCATGCGCTTGCTACCGCTGGATTGATTGGCAATATCGTTAAGCATAATGCCTCTATTTCAGGTGCTGAGGTTGGGTGTCAAGGCGAGGTTGGCGTGGCCTGTGCAATGGCATCAGCAGCCGCCTGCCAGCTTTTTGGCGGAAGTCCATCCCAGATAGAATATGCAGCCGAAATGGGTTTGGAACATCATCTTGGAATGACCTGCGATCCTGTGTGCGGTCTGGTTCAGGTGCCATGCATCGAGCGAAATGCCTTTGCTGCTACCCGTGCGCTGGATGCCCAACTCTATGCCACTTTCTCCGATGGTCGTCACTTGGTTTCTTTCGACCGAGTGGTGAATGTAATGAAGCAGACAGGTCATGATCTTCCATCGCTCTACAAGGAAACTTCCGAAGGTGGTCTTGCCAAGAACTATTCCGACGAGACTGAATCAGAGGCACTAGGACAGGCCGTAGATTAGCAAGAGACATCCGAGGCTCTTTAATAAGAATATCTGCTCGCATAAAAACGAGCAGATACTAAAAAAGTTCTTCCATAAAAAGCGATAAACATTTGATATACAATCGTTTAACTATGGATGAACTTTTATTTTCTAGTCTTTTCTAAGATAATATAGCGGATGCTTATTCGTACCTTTTTTCACCAGCAAACCTGTCTCTACAAAATGGGTAATCCATTTTCTACTCATATAGGGAGAGAGATTGAAATTAACCTCCATTGAACGAAGATTGATAAATTCATCCGTCTTCAGAGTCGAGAGTACTTTCTCCTTCATTTCCTCCTCACTATATTCCATCGACTTTGAGGTGAATTTCGACCGGTTGAAATGGGTTTCCGACTGCACTTTTTCCAGAAATTCCTTTTCCGCTCTGAACTTGATATTTTTCACACTCACGTAGTTGCCCTTTACCTTCTCCATAGGAGTATTTTGAGGCAAATCGACATTTGCGACCAACGAAAGATAGCCGATTTCAGGAATGTAAAAACGGTTTCCCATGCTGAGTTGTTCTTTAGCTAAGTCGGCAAGTGCTGTAAAAACGGCTTCTGCATCCGCTCGGGTAATAGTGCATCTGGCCTGGAGAAGTTCTTCGATTTTTCTTCGGGTTAGTGGCTTTCCTTGTTGAATACTTACAAACTTTTGTTCTTTACCACTACCTGAAAAGTTTTTAAAGGTGTGGACATCAATATTTACTGACATAACAAATGTATTTTAGAACCTACAAAGGTACTCAATTTCATAGTCATTGACAAATTCATAGGCTTGTTTTTATCCCAAATTTATCTAGTTTAAACTATATTAAACGGTCGTTTCATATAATGTCAAACGACCGTTTCACATAATGTTAAACGAGCGTTTCATGTAATGTGAAACGGCCGTTTCACATTGTTCATCAAAGCAAGATTGAGAGTTAAACACCTATTGTTTTAGTAAACAAATAATTGATTACCTGATAGAATTAAGCACCTAATAACTGTATGGTTGGTAAAAATACCAACAGCATATAAGCAATCGATTTATCAGCAACTGGGTATATCTCAACATTCCCAATTACCGAATTGTCCAAAATAGCAACCGATATCTCACATATTATAGCAAATATATTAATCTTTGCGATATTTTTTATAACTTTGCATTCTGTAATAATTTACTAATCATGAAAAATCTCAAGAACTATTACTTTACTTTGGCTGCGCTTGCCTGGGCCACAGGCTTGTCTGCCCAGTCACAAAAACTGTTGTTTGACTTCGGTTGGCAATTTACACACAATGGAACTACCCAAACTGTTGACCTTCCTCATGACTGGGATATCTTCGAGGGTCCTCATTCAGGAAAAGGTGCTACCGGAACTGGTGGAGGTTGGTTCGAAGCGGGTAAAGGCGAGTATCACAAGACATTTGCAACTCCTAAAGGTGAGGTGGTAAAGCTTCATTTCGAGGGTGTATACCAGAAAGCAGAAATCTTTGTCAACGGACAGAAGGCCGGTCAGCACCACTATGGTTATACGCCGTTTACAGTAGATATCACTAAGTTGCTGAAAACAGGCAAGGGCATGAATGAGGTGGTTGTCAAGGTGGACAATAGCCAGCAGCCTAACTGCCGATGGTATTCCGGCTCAGGCATCTACCGACACGTGTGGCTGGAAAGTATGCGCACACTGCATCTTGCCGAGAACGGCATATACGTCACCACCCCAGAGGTATCAGCCGAAAAGGCACAGGTTAAGGTAGAGGTATCAGTTTCGAATGAGTCGAAGACCGATCGCAACGCTATTGTCGCTGTGGGGGGCGAAGAGCTCACGATAGATCTGGCTGCAGGAGAAACCAAGAGCGTAAGCACGATGCTGACGGTGGACAATCCAAATTTGTGGTCGCCTGACAATCCTGCTCTCAATAGTCTAGCTGTGCAGCTTAAGGAAAACGGCAAGACTATCGACAACCAAACAGTAAAATATGGCATTCGCTCATTCAGCTTTGATGCTGAAAACGGATTTATGCTCAATGGTAAGAAGCTGCTCATCAACGGAGCCTGCGTACACCACGACGACGGAGTTCTTGGCGCAAGAGCTTTCGACGATGCTGAAATCCGAAAGGTGAGACAGATGAAACAGGCCGGTTTCAACCTCATCCGCACCAGCCATAATCCCACAACCCGTGCTTTTCTCGATGCCTGCGACTCTATTGGTATGCTCGTGATCGACGAGGCCTTTGATGGATGGCGCACTCAGAAGAATCCTTACGACTACTCCACCGTTATTGATTCCTGTTTCCGCGGCGACATTCAGTCGATGGTGTTGCGCGATCGCAATCATCCAAGTATTATCTCATGGAGTATCGGAAATGAGGTGATAGAGCGCAAGGATATTCGCGTGGTTTATACCGCCCGACAGATGAAGGCTGCTATCCTTGAGAAAGACACTACCCGCCCTGTTACCGAGGCTCTCTGTGCCTGGGACCGCGACTGGGAAATCTACGATCCACACGCAGAGATGCTCGATGTGGCAGGCTATAACTATATGATTTTCAAACATGCCGATGACCATAAACGTGATCCAAAGCGAGTAATCTGGCAGACAGAGAGCTATCCTCGTGATGCCTTCAGAAACTGGACTATTGCCAATGATTATCCTTACGTTGTAGGCGATATCGTTTGGACAGGTCTCGACTATCTGGGCGAAAGCGGCATTGGCCGTAATTATTATAAAGGTGAACGCGAGGGTGAATCCTGGATTGAGGGTGGACAACCAGAATGGCATGGAGCTCCTTGTGGCGACGTCGATATCACTGGTTGGCGCAAGCCTATCAGCCACTATCGCGAGATGCTGTGGAATAAAGATGCACCGCTATATATGGCTGTGAAAGAGCCTAATGGCTATCATGGAGAAATCAAGACTACTATGTGGAGTGTATGGCCTACCTACGAGTCATGGACTTGGAATGGTTGGGAAGGCAAACCGATAGAAGTTGAGGTTTACACCCATAAGCCTGAGGTGAAGCTCTATCTCAACGATCAGTTGATTGGTACTAAGCAAGTAAGCCGCAACTCTGAGTTCAAAGCCGTATTTACAGTACCTTATCAGACAGGTACACTTCGAGCAGAAGCAAATGGCGAGAGTATTATACTAAAGACCGCAGGAGCACCTGCACGCATACGCCTCACCCCCGACCGCACTGTGATGACCGCTGATGGACAATCGCTCACATTTGTTGTTGCCGAGGTGGTAGATAAGAACGGCATACTAGTACCAGAAGCAGCAATCCCTTGTGAGGCTTCAGTGAAAGGTGCCGGAAAACTTGCGGCATTCGCATCAGCAGATTTGAAAGACATAGAGCCTTACACTTCCGCTCATACCAAGACGTGGAAAGGTCGCGCTATGCTTGTCGTACGCAGTACACAGAAGAAAGGAGCAGTAAATGTTAGTATCAAGAGTGAGCTACCAACCGCTACCCTTTCGCTGAAGTCCAAATAAAACGGAATATCCTTGAAAGTAATATAAAAGATAAGGCTGTCAGTTTTCGACAGCCTTATCTTTTATAATCTGTCGGATTTTGCCTCCGCGAATATAATGTATACTATATGATTATTTTTCTCAGAATGTTGAGTCGTTTCATTATTTTATATTATATTTGCAACACCATTCAACTTTATCTAATGAGAAAATATTATTATTCCTTTTTGTATTGGCATCTCAGATGTGCTTTGCAGATCGTAATGATTTTCACGATCTGATACAGCGTAGTGCCGACATTATGGTAAAAGAGGCTGGAAATTTGCCCAAAACTTTCCCCAATATAATAAAAAACAGTATATTTGCACTATAATAAACATAAATAAAACGAGAAAACATGGACATGCAGGATATTAAAAGCTTCAATCCTACCGCTAAGGCGAAAGAATTTGAAGGCAAGGAATATAAAGTATTTGAGATGTTTCGCAAGGATTGGGCTGTGGTTACAGCCGGAACACCCGAGAAACATAATTCGCTGGTCATCGCATGGGGAAGTCTGGGCACTATCTGGACCAATCCGGGCAAGAAAACGGGTGCTACCATAACCGTATACGTCTACCCTACCCGCTACACCCACGAGTTCCTACAGCAAAGCGACAAGTTTACCGTTAGTTTCTTCCCGAAGTCACTTCGCAAGCAGGTGTTTGTGTTGGGCAGCCGTTCCGGCCGTGATGGCGACAAGGAAACTGAGTCTGGCCTCACACCAAAGGAAATCGACGGAACAGTTACTTTCGAGGAAGCAAATTTCACCTTTGTTTGCCGCAAGATTTTGCAGCAGCCTATCGACAAGGCGAATTTGGCTGAAGATATCAAGGAATATTATGCCGCCAATCCTGAGGCATACCCAGAAGTAGATGGTGAGTGGCAACCTCACTGGATCTTCATGGGTGAAATTCTTGGCACAGAAGGTGAACTTTAAATAACAACAGAGCAAAAAACTCTGTATCCCCATTTTGAGCCCCCACCTTTGGGGGTTCAATAAGTTCAGCAAAGATAGGATAGATTATTATCTCATAAAACTTTTCTAGTATAATAAAAAACAGTATATTTGCACTATAAATCAGCGAATGAATTAATTATTATTTCCCAATCAAATAAAAAGTTATCGTTTTGCTTAGTTTTCTAGGCACGTGAACCGTCCTTACTATAAATGACGATTAATATAAAGTCGTAAGAATGTAATGACAAAAGAAGATTTTGAACAAATTTACCGTCGGCATTACCCACAGATGTATCGTCTGGCAAGAACGATGCTGTATGATGCCGATGAGAGCAAGGACGTGGTGAGCGACATCTTTGTAAGACTGCTTCGTGGCGACATCTCTCCCGAGACTGAGAAAATGGAAGGCTATCTGATGATGAGCGTGCGAAACCGCTGCCGTGACATCATCAGCCATAAGTCTATCCGTGAACGAGTGGAAAAGCTCTTCGCTCAGGAACTCACACAGAGCAACATCATCTATCTAAATGACGACGACCGTTTGGAAAGACTTATGTTCTTTGTCAACAAGAATCTGACTCCTCTCTCCCAGCAAATCTTCCAACTGAGATTTCTGCGCGAAATGAGCTACGAGGAAGTAGCTCAGGCAACAGGGGTAAGCAAAGTGACGGTATACAACCACCTGTCCAACGCCCTTCAACGCATTCACGAACATTTTGAAGACAAGTAAAACGAAACAATATGGAAAACCAAGACAAATCCCGAATCCTGCTTGATATGCAGGAGCATCCTGAGAAATATACCGACGAGCAACTTCGCCAACTATTTGAAGAAGACAAGGAACTGGCTGAACTCGCTGAGCATACAGCCCTGGCAAAACGTGCCTTCACCAAGCAAGAGACGGCTGATGAGGAAATAGAAATGGATGATCTCTGGCAACAGTTTTCAAATGAGTATAAGGCTGATTTAGAAAAACTTGATGCCAGGCAAATTCAGCCTGCAAATATTAGAATGAGATTTCGTAAGCTGGCGGCTATCATTATTGGAACAGTACTTGTTAGCAGCATCGCCTATGCTGCAGCCATTTCACTCGGAATAGTGAGCAATCCCCTCTCCCATCCTAATGAGCAAATAGTGGTAAAAGTTCAGAGAGACACAACTAGGACTATCCCAGTTGTAAGCAAAGACACTATACCACAGACTCCAAAAGTTGAGCCGGAAGTTATTATATTTGAAAACAAATCTCTCCCTACTATTCTCTCGGCTATGGCAGCTTACTATCACCTAGAGATTACCTATACAAATAATGAGGTTAAGAATATACGTCTGCTTTTTGAATGGGACCAGAAAAAGAGTCTTGACGATAATCTGATGCTGCTCAATAGTTTCCAACAAATCAACATCACCCATGAGGGTAACCATTTAACCGTGGAGTAAGTTATGAGAAAAGCACTTATCCTGACTATCTCACTCTTCATTTTGTCGGTAGTACATGCACAGCGCATCACACACAATTTTCAGAATGTGACAATGGCTGATGCCTTGCAACTGATGAACAAGATGAGTCATCAATATACCATCAATTTCATTTACAACGACTTGGAAGATTTCCGGGTTACTGCCAATATCAGAAATCAGAGCATTCCTGATGCTATTCGGCAGTTGATTGATTTCTATCCAATCTCTATCGCTTTTCCATCTGATAGTATTCTCTCGGTGGAATGCTTTCAGAAAACAGTATACCGTTATAAAGGAAAAATAATTGATGAAAACGGGCAACCTGCCGAATATGCCAATATCACCTTGCTATCAACCGAAGACTCAACTGTCATTGGCAATGGAGTAAGCAATGTTAGCGGCTATTTTGTTATTCCATGTCAGTCTAAAAAGGTTATTGCACGCATCACTTATGTAGGATACAAAACGATAAAGCAAACTATCAGCCATACTGATATGGGTATTATCCGACTTACACCAGACAACTACACGGTGAAAGGAATAACTGTGAAAGGTCATAAAAAAATATTTCAAACAGAAAGTGACCGACTGCAGTATATAGCTACAGCTGATTCCTTCGCAAAAGGGCTGAATGGTCTTGAACTTCTCGGTCGAGTTCCACTGCTCGACGGAACTAAAGGCGATCTGCCTTCTGTTATTGGAAAATCAAGCACTCATTACCTACTGAACGGACGAGAACTACCTGAAAACATGCAAACTAACAAGATTCGTTCTCTAAAAGCTGAGGATATTGAACGGATTGAGGTAATCACAATTCCCCCTTCAAAATACAAGGCTGAGGCAAATGCAGGATATATAAATATTGTGACAAAGAAGGACACAAGTCTAGGACTGAGAGGCGATTGGTCTGCTTCGGTCGACTATTATGAGAAATGGAGTGAATACACTGACTTAAATCTATTCTATGCCACAAAAAGACTAAACATATCCTTGGACGCTGGCTTATGGGATGTAGACGGAATAAATGATCATACTAGCGAATTCATATTCTCCGACCATAAACGGACAACTGATTTCCGTCGCACTTTTCAATGGTTAATGCCAAGTTGTAACTTACTGGCACAATATCAGTTATCCAATAAGGTAAGCATAGGTGTAATGAGCAGTGTAGACACAAACTGTAGCAAAAATCAACAGAAAGGAGCAACTATTGACTCTAACGAGATAACGCACAGTACACTCGAAAGCCCTTCAAAGCCAAATTTCGATTTCTCAACTGAGGCATACCTGGAATGGAAGATTGACAGTATGGGGAAAACCATAAACCTAACCTATGATTATCTCAACAACTATAGCAAACAAGATGAGAACATTACCTCTGAAAGCACAGATACTATCACAAAAATTCATACAATAGGAGACGCCCGCTATCGCATAGGCTCATGGAAACTCGATTTCATGTTGCCTTTCAGATCTTTCCTACTGGAAACAGGTTTAGCCTATACCTCGATTTTAAACAAATCAGGCATCGAGAGTCAATTTATGCAGCAAAACACTTGGTGCATAGATGCCTCACAAACCAACGACTATCAGTACAAGGAGAAAACAGCAGCAGCCTATATAAGTATGAACAAAGACTGGACACGATGGGGCATCAAGGCTGGCATGCGAATGGAAAAAACCTGGACCGAAGGATTGCTGATCAATAATCATCAAAAAAATACTGATGATTATTTACATCTATTCCCTACCCTTCACTTCAACTGGAAGATTGCCAACCGAAGCAATCTTCGTCTGGCCTACTCCATGGGCATCAGCCGTCCAGACTTTCAGAATCTAAATCCATTCAGATATTATTATACATCAAACAGTTATTTTGAGGGAAATCCATCCCTACAGCCAAATATTACTCATAATACGGAACTCAGCTACAGCAATAGTACAGGAATTTATGCTGTAGTTTATGAGAATCATGAAAATAATGCTGTTGCACCCTATACATATTTTACTAATAATGGCTTTGAAGCAACAACCATAGCAAACTGTCTGGTTGCTGATAAGGCAGGACTATATGTTGCCTACCAGAAAGACCTGCTTTCCTGGTGGAATATACAAACCGGCGGTGAGGTTTTCTACTATCACAGCAATGCAAGCAACAACTACAACAACCGTTTAAGTCGAAATGAATGGAGCGGAAAACTGGAAATTAACGAGACAATGTTTCTGAATGAGAAGCATACACTCTCTATGGAATTATTCTATAACCATATATTCCCACATAGTGAGATGGGAACACACTACAAAACGCAAGTTCTCTTTGGTGGAAACATCCGATATTCTCTCCTCGAAAATCGACTGAGATTGCGTTTCAGTTTCAGCGATCCTTTCAAGCAAAACATTTCTCGAGGTACAACCTATTATGATTCATTCACCATGAACTACACAACAAATGCACATAGCAGAGGAATTTCGCTGACAGTCAGCTACAGTTTTGGTAGCAAACAGGTCAAGAATATTTATCATGAATCTAAAAATAACGATGCATCTCGTGCAGGAACCAGAAATTAAAAATCAATGAAAATATATGATACAAATAGTGTATCATCAAATAGACTTCAATGTCGTACTCACATTCTAAATGAAATAATAAATCTGTAAATACGCAGAACTCGAAATTTGTTATTATCCGTTTATCTCAAAAAGAGATAAACGGATAATTATTTTATAAATGAAATTTCGCACCTATCATTACTGTAAAACGAGAATTAGACTTGTCAGTATTCTCATACGGATTAGAAGGTTTCCATGCTAAAAATCCAAGATCTAGTCCTAATCCAAAATATTTACTTAACTGATATTCCAATCCTCCTCCAAAGTTAGCCCCAACTTCGCACTGTGAATCAAAACTGTTCACACCTATGCCTAAATTGCATTTAAAGCGAAAACGACTATACGGATAGCCACCCATAATTAGTTCCACTTGAGGTGCGAGATAATAATTCTTCACCATACGAAAATATTCAGTACGGTTCATCGCTCCTAACAAACCTATGCCCCAACCTATACCTTCTGTTTCTTCACTCATGAAACAGCAAGTATATGATGCCTGATAATCATATCCCATTCGATCACTGAACCGACGACCTGTAGCCTTATCTACTTCACGTAGGGTCATCCAAGCAGGACCAAAGTTAAACGAAAAGACATGTTCCACACTTCGGGCATCAGAATAATCATCGCTACCATCCCAAGCCATTGCGTTTACAGAGCACGCAAGGGATATTAGCAAAACTAAAAGTAATCGAAGTTTTTTCATAGGATATTAGTTGTGAAGAATTACAGATGGATTCTTGCACCAAACACAATAGCATAGCGGGCACATCCATCAAGAGAGTATTTATCAGAATCGGATGTCCCGAAGAATGAAGCAAACTCATCAAGATCTACACCCAATCCAAAGTGAGGGGTTATCAGATACTCACAACCCAAGGATGCGTTAAGAGCTACTCCCCATTTTTTCTCATCATATTCTGTCTCCATGCTGCCACCACCAATACCAAGACAGCCTTTCATACGCCATTTCTGATTGCGGGTCTTTATGCTGACATTGAATTCAGGTGCAAGATAAAGCTGCTTTACTGTAAAATCGGGATAAGAGGTGGTGTTGTAAGAACCTAAAAAGCCAAATCCTAATCCCCAATAATCATTTTTCATAAAGGTACAAGTATATTCTCCCTGTACCTCCTTTCCACCTCTAGAGGAATACTCCTCTCTGTTTGAGTAGTTGTACATTTTAGATGTAATTAATCCAGGACCATAGCTTACTGAAAATGTATGCTCAGTTCCTTGTGCAAGTACATTAGTGGTTGATACAACACACAACAGGCTTAAAGCCAACAGTTTTAATACTTTCATTTTACTTAATTTATTCGTTATATGTATATATTCATTTGCAAAATTATAAAAATAATACGAAAACGACAAGTCTTTAAATATAAAAAGTAAAAAATACGAGCAATCATTCCCAATTACCTGTCCATTATATATTGGACCAAAAACTATAAATAAATCCTTTTAATGGAAAAAAAAGGATGTAAAATGTGAATAACGATTCCACATTCTACATCCTATATAACAATTTCGCTACCGAGTAGCGTTATCTTTTCTTTTCGTTGTTAGGCAAGTTGAACTTGTAACTGTTGTCGAAAATCTTCCTAACCTTATTGATTTCAACGAAAGTGGTGCCACCACCCTCGCCAAAACTACCACTCAGATAAGCAATTTTATCCTCCTCGGTGATGTAACCCTTCTGGCGAAGCATTCTCACTGCTGCAAGGAACATATCCTGTGTGGAAATCTGCTCACGCTGGTAAATAGGAATAACACCATAAGAAAGGTTCAACCAACGTTGTGTCTTCTCCTTGTAGCAAATTGCAAGCACAGGCATCGGACCACGGAAGGCAGCAAGGTCACGGGCTGTCTCACCAGTCTCACTATCTGTGATAATACCCTTAACACCCAACTGCTTTGTTGCCTGAATAGCCGACTGAGCGAGGAATAACTTCTGATCCAGTTCACGGCCCTCAGTTGGGTCGAAATCATTCTCAGGTAGTTTATCCTTCTCTGCCTGCTCGGCAATACGAGCCATAGTCTGAACAGCCTCAATTGGATATTTACCGCTAGCTGTTTCACCAGAAAGCATCAAAGCATCTGTACGGTAGAAAATAGCATTGGCAATATCAGTAACCTCAGCACGTGTAGGACGTGGGTTGTTTATCATCGTGTGAAGCATCTGTGTAGCCACAATTACAGGTTTCTGCTTGCGTACACACTTACGGATGATACGGCGCTGAATACCAGGGATATTCTCGATTGGAACCTCAATACCAAGGTCACCACGAGCCACCATAATACCATAGGATGCATCAATAATCTCGTCGATATTGTCTACACCTTCCTGATTCTCAATCTTTGAGATAATCTTTATGTCGCTGTTGTGAGCATCAAGAATATCCTGAACAGCCTTAACATCAGCTGCATTGCGAACGAAAGAGTGTGCAATAAAATCAATATCAAGTTTGATAGCCAGCTCAATGTTCTTACGATCTTTCTCTGTAAGTGCAGGTAGATCAATGTGTTCACCTGGTACGTTAACGCTCTTGTGAGAGCCAAGGTTACCCTCATTCTGAACCTGAGCCACCAACATTGGACCGGTATTCTCGATAACCTTCATACCAAGCTCGCCATCATCAAACAGGATGTCATCACCCACTTTCACATCATCGGTGATATTAGGATAGCTTAGGTTAATGATATCGTGCTCAGTATCCATTTCTGGACGACCGAAGATTTTTACAACATCACCTATTTTATAGTGAATAGGAGCAGAAGTTCCTGTAGTACGAACCTCAGGGCCCTTGGTATCAATCATAATACCAATGTGTGGAGACACTGCTCTAACATTAGCTACAATTTTGCGAATACCCTCCTCAGTGGCATGAGCAGTATTCATACGGACTACATTCATTCCTGCAAAGAATAGTTTGCGAATGAAGTCCTGGTCACAACGAAGGTCACTGACCGAAGCTACGATTTTGGTTTGTTTCATATCCTGTTTGTCTTTTATTGCTGCAAAGATACTAAAAATATATGGATAACGAACTCTAAACGCCGAATATTCTACTATTAAATATCTAAATCGGGTGCTTTATCTGCACCAACTGCCGCCTCGAACTTGTTCATCTTGTTAAATCCGAACATTCCTGCTATTAGGGCATTTGGCATACGGCGAACTGTCTGGTTATAATCCTGAACAGCTTCATTATACTTGCGACGTGCCTCATTGATGCGATTCTCAGTACCTTCCAACTGCACTTGAAGATCCTTGAAATTCTCGTTTGCCTTCAATTCAGGATAACGCTCAGATACCACCATCAGCTTGCCAAGAGCTGCACTGATCTGTCCCTGTGCCTCTTGATACTGCTTCAACTTCTCAGGTGTGAGGTCAGATGCATCAAGTTTGATAGAACTTGCAGCTGCACGCGCCTGAGTTACAGCAGTAAATGTCTCCTGCTCATGCTTAGCGTATGCCTTAACCACCTTTGCAAGGTTAGGCAGCAAGTCAGCACGACGCTGATAAGAAGCTTCTACATTTGCCAATTCTGTTGTAGCCTGTTCCTGCTTCTCAACCATACCATTATAACCACTAAATAGCCATATCACAAAAACAGCGACAACAGCCAATGCGATCAAAAGTTTTTTATTCTTCATACTTCGTATTTATTAATTGATAATTCTTAATTATTTCAAAATTTTACATTTAAAATTCTTCATTCAAATAGAGACTACCATCCTCCACCGGCACCTCCACCACCAAAGCTGCCTCCACCAAAGGAGCCACCAGAGAACCCACCTCCACTTGAGCCGAATCCTCCTCCACCACCAAAGATAAATGGAGGAAACCAGTCGTCATCATCCTTGCCTCGGCGGTGAGATTTTGATTTAGGACTTGGCTTAACAATCCCCATTTGCTCTAAAATCCACCTTATTATACTATATATAAAGGGACCAAAAATTATCAAGAGAAAAAAGACAGTAACAAAATCTAAATCTTCATCACCAGTTGGGTCATCAACACTCTCAAAACCGGTGGAACCTGTCTTCACTTTCTGATATAAAGCCTTAGCTGTCATATATACAGCCTTACCAGGCTCACCTTCTTTCATATTGTCAGCTATCAGATGTCGCCCAATATCACCACAGTCAACATCCGTCAAATCCTGCTCTAGTCCCATTCCTGGAGCAATGAAATACTTTCGGTCCTCTACAGCAACAACTGTAACCAATCCACGGCGTGTCTTCTTACTTCCCACTCCATAATTATTTCCTATATCCTGTGCCATACGGAAGCAGTCCTGATTTTCCACATAATTACATATCACGAAAACCGATTGCACACCACACTCTTTCTCAAGAAGACCAAGATAGTAATTGGCGGAATCACGATCGGCTTGAGAGATTATATTATCAGGATCACAAACATACTGAGTTTTATCCTTAAGATAAACGATATCAATATTATCTGCACTCCAAACTTTCCCATCTGCAAGACAGACTAAAGGAAGCAAAAGAAGCCACAGAATTAATAATATATTTCTATTTATATGTCCCATATTTAGCATTCGAGTACAAAAATAAGCAATAAAAACCTTATTTGCAAATAGTTATCACTATATTTTCGCAAAAAAGTTGGGCAATATTTTTTGTTTTTCATAAAAAACTTGTATCTTTGCAAACCGAATTTAGAACAAGAAATATTCAATCAACTTCAAACAAAAATGACTAAAGCAGACATTATAAATGAGGTAGCAAATGCTACAGGCATCCAGAAGAAAGAAGTATCAGCTGTTATTGAATCATTCATGAACAGCGTTAAGGATAGTCTTCTGAAGAAAAAGGAGCCAGTTTATCTGCGTGGCTTCGGTAGCTTCATCATCAAGCACCGCGCTGCTAAAACAGCCCGTAACATTTCCAAGAATACAACAATCACTATCGCAGCACACGATCTGCCTAGCTTCAAGCCAGCAAAGACATTTGCTGATGATATGAAGAACGATTAATTTTAGGAAACTGATAATAAAATCAATAATATTTTAAAATTTTAAAATTATGCCAAACGGAAAAAAGAAGAAGGGCCACAAGATGGCTACTCACAAGCGTAAAAAGAGATTACGTAAGAATAGACATAAGAGCAAGTAAGCAGCTCTTGCATGCTCTCAGCCTTTTCTGACTGAGGGGGCGTGTCAGCTATGTGGCGGTTGGCATGCCCTTATTTTTATTTTAGCCACCAACTTATATTAAAGTTTAAGGAGTAAGAAATGACTAGCGAAGTCGTTATTGATGCCCAGCAGAAAGATATTTCGATAGCCTTGCTCGAGGATAAACAACTGGTAGAATACCAGAATGAACCTCGTGAGGCCTCCTTCTCTGTAGGAAACATCTATGTTGCTAAGGTTAAAAAACTTATGCCTGGCTTGAACGCCTGCTTTGTTGACCTTGGCTATGAACGTGACGCCTTTCTTCACTACCTTGATCTAGGAAGTCAATTCAGCTCTTATCAGAAGTACCTCAAGCAAGTTGAGAGCGACCGAAAGAAACTTTACCCATTCGACAAAGCTTCTCACCTCCCCGATATCGAGAAGGACGGCAGCATTCAGAATGTGGTGCAGGTAGGACAGGATGTGCTCGTGCAAGTTGTAAAGGAACCTATTTCTACAAAAGGTCCACGCCTAACTGGCGAATTATCATTTGCAGGACGCTACCTGGTATTAATGCCTTTCAGCGACAAAGTTTCTGTCTCAGCAAAAATCAAAAAAGGTGAAGAGCGCGCTAGACTGAAACAACTCATTCACAGTATCAAGCCGAAAAACTGCGGCGTAATTGTCCGTACTGTGGCTGAGGGAAGGCGCGTAGCCGAACTGGATGCTGAGCTCAAGCTGCTCACTAAGCGTTGGCAGGATGCTATCCTAAAGGTTCAGAAGACACAAAAGAGACCACAGCTTATCTTCGAAGAGGAAGGTAGAGCCGTTGCCTTGATTCGGGATCTTTTCAATCCAAGCTACGAAAGCATCTTCGTTAACAATGAGGAGGTTATGGAACAGGTAAAGAACTATGTTTCTCTAATAGCCCCTGAAAAGGCGGGCATAGTAAAACTTTACACTGGTAAAGTACCTATTTTCGATAATTTCAACGTTACCAAACAGATTAAGTCAAGCTTTGGCAAGACGGTGAATTATAAGCACGGAGCTTACCTGATTATTGAGCATACTGAAGCTTTGCACGTTGTGGACGTCAATAGTGGCAACCGCACACGTGAGAAGGGACAGGAAGCCAATGCACTCGATGTCAATCTGGGTGCAGCCGACGAATTAGCGCGCCAACTTCGCCTTCGCGATATGGGTGGTATCATCGTCGTGGACTTCATTGATATGAATCTTGCCGAAGACCGACAATTGCTTTATGAACGCATGTGTAAGAACATGCAAAAGGATCGTGCTAAGCACAATATCCTTCCTCTGAGCAAATTCGGACTTATGCAGATTACTCGACAGCGTGTTCGCCCAGCAATGGACGTTAAGGTTGAAGAGAACTGCCCTACTTGCTTCGGTACAGGCAAGATTAAATCAAGCATTCTGTTCACTGATCAGTTGGAGAGAAAAATTGATCGACTAGTCAACAAGATAGGCGTAAAGAAATTCGACCTCTATGTACATCCTTATGTAGCTGCATTTATCAACAGGGGATTTATCTCCATGAAAAGAAGATGGCAGTTTAAATACGGATTTGGAGTTCATGTATATCCTTCACAGAAACTTGCATTCCTGCAATATGAATTCTATGACAAGGATAAGAACTTCATTGATATGCAAGAGGAAATAGAAACCAAAAATTAAAATAAAAGAGCAGTCCCTTTAGGCTGCTCTTTTATTTATTATATTCACAAAATACTGGTGTACACGCGTATCCTCATTAAGTTCGGGATGGAAAGCGGTTACCAATTGATTACCTTCACGGGCAGCCACAATATGCCCGTCAACTTCTGCCAATACTTGGGTATCTCCCGATACCTTATTTATATATGGGGCACGAATAAAGGTCATTGGCACCAGCCCTAACCCATCACCAAACTCTTGTTCTGTATAGAAACTTCCCAACTGACGGCCATAGGCATTTCGGTTCACATCTATGTCCATCGTGGAAATTCTGTCAAACTGTTCATCTTTTACTTCTCTTGCTAAAAGAATCAACCCTGCACAAGTTCCAAATACAGGAAGTCCTGCCGAAATTTCCTTCTGAATTGGTTCCAGCAAACCTAGATCTTTGAGCAATTTCAGTTGGGTAGTTGATTCTCCGCCAGGAATAATTAATCCATCCTTTGGCTGATTCCAGTCAGACAGTTGTCGAATCTCGAAAGACTCGACACCTATCTTTTCCAGCATTTTCTCGTGCTCTATAAAAGCTCCTTGAAGAGCAAGCACAGCAACTCGTATCTTTTTCATAATCGATTACTTACCTCTTTCGGCCATCAACAATTTGATTTCATCCTCATTGATTCCAACCATTGCCTGACCAAGATCCTCGCTAAGTTCTGCCAATTTCTTAGGATCATTATAATTAGTAACGGCCTGCACAATAGCTGCTGCTCGTTTTGCAGGGTCACCACTCTTAAAGATACCACTACCAACAAATACACCCTCAGCACCCAACTGCATCATCAAGGCTGCATCGGCAGGAGTAGCAACACCACCAGCTGCAAAATTCACTACAGGGAGTTTACCATTTTCGTGAACATACTTCACCAAATCATAAGGTGCCTGTAGTTGCTTAGCTGCCTCGTAGAGTTCATCCTCACTTAAATTTGCCAAACGATGAATCTCACTCTGCATAATTCGCATATGCTGAACTGCCTGGATAACATCACCTGTTCCAGGCTCTCCTTTTGTTCGGATCATTGTTGCACCCTCAGCAATACGACGAAGCGCCTCACCTAGATTCTTAGCACCACATACAAAAGGTACATCAAACTTGGTCTTGTCAATATGGAAAACCGCATCAGCAGGGCTCAACACTTCACTCTCATCAATATAGTCAATCTCAATTGCCTGTAGAATCTGTGCTTCAGCAATATGACCAATGCGGACCTTTGCCATTACAGGAATGGTAACTGCCTCCTGAATACCCTTAATCATCTTTGGATCACTCATACGAGCCACACCACCAGCAGCACGAATATCTGCAGGAATACGCTCCAAAGCCATTACAGCACAAGCTCCAGCCTGTTCGGCAATACGTGCCTGCTCTGGGGTTGTTACATCCATTATCACTCCACCCTTCAACATCTGGGCAAGATTACGATTCAATTGTTGTCTATTCTCTGTCATTTTTTATTTATTATTTAATTTATTTATTCAACTTATTTATTATTTGAAAAGATAGTCAGCAAGTTTTTACAGGATGTATTTACCCTACCCTCCCTCAAGAATGAGGAAGAGAAACATCTGTTTTTACTATCTCTTTCCACTAAAAACGAGTTCTCATGTGAAAACTCAAATACCAGATTAACTGGTCAAGTTTTTCCGATAATCTGTAGGTGATACTCCTCTTAATTTCTTAAAGAACTTAGAAAAATGAGCCTGATTGGAAAAGCCAAAATCATAGGCTATCTCCTGAATCGTCTCGTCGGTCGTCTTCAGTTTTACCTCTATTGCCTGAATTAAATAATCATCAATAATCGCCTTAGGTGTCTTGTCAACTATCCGTTTACATACCTGTGCAAGATAACGACTACTAACATTCAAGTAATCAGAATAAAAAGCCACATCACTATTCTGCACATAGTATTTGTCTACAGCAGCAATGAAATCATTGTAGAGAGAACTACTTCTACCAGTAAGATTACTTGTCTGAGGTGCTAATTGTCCAATATACTTATGTGCTTTATCTATTGCATCCTCCTCTGAATTTCCTTGACTCAAATAGAAAGCTATCGCAGATGAAAAAGCATTAGTGAATCCATGCAGTTTACGATCATCAATACAAAGCACTTTTCCTCGAATCTGGATATTCTTGAAACTATCAGCATCGCGATTGCTGATGATAACAAGCGAACAGAGAGGTAGCAGTTTATGTTGTATCTGGGAAAGAACATCATCCCCCATCAACTTTTCCCCCTTACTTGAGCATATTACTGGATCATAGACAACATAGGCTGGTTCATACTTCAGCAAGGCTTCAACGACAGCCGATAACACACTGACACTTCGAATCATACCAATTTTCACTATTGCCGGCTGAACATCATTTATAATGGCTTCAATCTGACCACTTACAATTGCAGCAGGAACATCATAGAATTCCTGAATACCCAAGGTATTCTGCAAGGTAATAGAGGTAATGGCAGAAACAGCATATCCACCCAAGGCTGAAATAGTCTTGATATCTGCCTGCACTCCTGAGCCACCAGTGCCATCACTACCTGTAATTGTCAGTATAGTTCTCTTGTCCATTTATACGCTCTAATATTCTGTTGCAAAGAAAAGAAAAATAATTGAAATAAAAAAATGATGTTCCCTTTTTGACAAAGAAAACATCATTTTTGATAAGTGTTTATGGAACTACCTTAAATCTTATACGGAAAGAACGTGATTGTTCATCCCAGTTAGTTCCCAAAAGAACAAACTTTCCTATTTGTGAAGTAGAACGTACATGCTTTCCGATGCAAGGACAAACATCATAATCTCCAATGCGAACCAGGCGGAGCATTTCACTAGCATCTCCAGGAAGACGATCAAGCTTGACATCTGACGGAATATGGTCTCTGTCTACGAACTCATAACTCACTTCCATATCCTCATCTATCAAACGATTCATCTCTTTCTCGATAGCACTCTCCTCCTTTCGGGATGGTTTATGATCGAGGATGTAGCTGATTTTGCTCTTCTTGCGCTCGATATGTGCATTGCGACTACGCTCGCAGCCAAACATACGAATCATAAGCTGATTGAGCAGATGCTCAGCAGTATGCGCAGGAGGGAATTCATCCTTATTATGCTCATTAAGCACAAAACCTTTATCGTCCATCTTTATATTGAATTTATAGATTCTTCCACTAAAAGCATCTATCGTCATAGGAAAAACTCCTTCTTCCTTCAATGCAACAACTTGCGATTCTCCTGTAAGAAGATCGCTTGCTGCCACCACTTTCTGAGGAATACGAAGGAACTCAAATGCATGTGATGGTATTTTTACCTTTATATCTACAGGGTGATCAGCAAAGTTTACAGCAATAAGTAATACATCGCTATCTTTCTTGCGGATAAAAGCAAATTGATGACGAGGATCGAAATCTTCGGATGCAGGATTTACATACATAAGATCGAAGAAATCTCCTTCCCTGACAGCAGGTTCCTTTATAGCAACATTCAGGATATTACGATAGGTAATAGCCAACTGCTTCTCTACAGCCGTCATATCGCGGCGATCTGCATAAGCCCTGCTCAGCGTGTCAGGTGACCAGTAGTCGAAAATGGTAGTTCTACCATCTTGCCCACTAAATCCTTCCTTATCCATACCTTTTTCTCCAAACTCCTGTCCACTATAGACCATAAAAGGATTATTGCGAAGACAGGCGCCGATAATAACACCAGGAATTGCCTTGTAACCATTTCCTGCAAAAAAATCAGATGCAATACGCTGCTCATCATGATTTTCCAGAAAATAGAGCATATGTTCGTGAATATCATCACTCGATTGCCATTCGTATGTGATGCTGGAAGCTGGGCGCTCGTCACGGATTATTCCACGAAGTGTATCATACATTCCAACCTTATCATAAAGATAGTCGAAACCTGAAGCAACATAAGTATGATACTGATAGGTATCATATACTTCACCTATAAAAATTAGTTCAGGATGTTGCTCCTTAAGAATTTTAGTAGCATACTGCCAGAATGCAGCAGGAACCATTTCGGCCATATCACACCTGAAGCCATCTACTCCCTTGTTTGACCAAAAAAGCAGAATATCAGTCATCATTTTCCAAGTTTCTGGAATTGGATCGAAATGATAGCTTCTTCCACCTGCATCACAATAGTCTACGCCATAATTAAGTTTAATTGTTTCGTACCAGTCATTCCGAGAAGGACTTGCAGAAAACTTATCATTGCCCGTTGCTTTAGCAGGAGATTCAGAATAGCTACTCTCTCCATCAATAGATTGGGATAAATCGAGAGGTTGGCCCCAACAATAATAGAAATTATTGCGGGTAGAAAAGTGCAATGAAGAATCGTCTTTTTCACCCAAATCCTTAATACCAGAAGGTTTACAAATTGAGTGATATTCACGAGCCACATGATTAGGGATAAAATCCATAATCACTTTCATACCTTCACGATGTGTACGTTCAATAAGACTCTCCCATTCGTCCATACGGGCATTTACATCATCAGCCAGATCTGGATCGACATCATAATAGTCGGTTATTGCATAAGGTGACCCAGCTTTTCCCTTTACGATTTCAGAATGCTGTCGAGGTATGCCATAACGAGTATAGTCGGTCTGAGAAGCATGACGAATCACACCAGTATACCAAACATGAGTGAATCCCATTGCGTGAATTCGCTTCAGTGTAGGCTCATCAAAAGCAGAGAATTTACCACAACCGTTTTCGGCAATCGAACCACCCTCGATATGAGAGCAGTTACGATTGCCGAAAAGTCGTGGTAAAACCTGATATATTGTTATTTTATTCAATGCCGTGAGCATTAACAGTTTTGTCAATACGACCAATCATACCACGAAGAGCCTTGCCTGGGCCACACTCGATAAACTCATCGGCACCATCAGCAATCATATTCTGAACACTCTTAGTCCAACGAACCGAACCAGTGAGTTGAGCTATCAAATTTGTCTTGATCTCAGCAGGATCTGTGTGAGGATTTGCATCAACATTCTGATAAACAGGGCACTTAGGAGTATTGAAAGTAACCTTCTCAATTGCAGCCTCAAGTACATCCTTAGCATCCTGCATCAATGGAGAGTGGAATGCACCACTTACTGGCAATGGAAGAGCGCGCTTTGCACCTGCAGCCTTAATTGCCTCACAAGCCTTGTTGATAGCGTTTGTATTACCAGAGATAACCAACTGACCAGGGCAGTTATAGTTTGCAGCAATTACAATATCACCCTCAGTAGAAACCTCAGCACAAATTTCCTCAACCTTCTCATCTGGGAGACCGATAATAGCAGCCATTGTACCAGGATTAGCCTCGCAGCATTTCTGCATTGCATTAGCACGAGCAGCTACCAAACGAAGACCATCCTCGAAGCTAAGTGCACCAGCAGCAACAAGAGCAGAGAACTCACCCAAAGAATGACCAGCTGTCATAGCAGGCTGAAAATCATCACCAAGACAAAGAGCAGAAATAACACTATGAAGGAAAACTGCAGGCTGTGTAACCTTAGTTTCCTTAAGTTGCTCGTCTGTACCAGCGAACATAATATCTGTGATCTTAAAGCCGAGGATTTCATCAGCCTGATCAAAAAGTTTCTTTGCCAATGGATTGTTGTCGTAGAGATCCTTACCCATTCCTACGAACTGAGATCCCTGTCCAGGGAAAACAAATGCTTTCATTATTTCTTTAATTTTTAAATTAGTATCTATTAGTCTTCAGGGAAATTATAACTCCCTTGTCAGTTTGCAAAGATACTAAAAAAAATCCATATTGCAATGAATATGAATTGTTTAGATAATAAAAAAATCCCGATGTTCAAAAGAACAATCGGGATTTATATTTTTTTGCTTTACAGTGCAATAATATGCGAGTATAGCATCTTTCCTTATTGGAAAGGCGAAGATTAAGCCTCTTCTTCAGAAACTTCCTCTTCCTCAGCCTTTGCAGGAGCCTCTACTGGAGCTTCCTCAACAGCTGGAGCTGGCTGATTCTCTGCAACAACGATTACAGGAACCTTAACCTCTACCTCCTTGTGGAAGTGTACAGTAGCCTCGTACTCACCAGCGTGCTTGATATCACGCATAGTAACGATCTTCTTCTCAATCTCGAAGCCCTTCTTAGCGAGTTCCTCAGCAACGTTAGCAGCAGTAACAGAGCCATAAAGAGCACCTGTTGCAGCAACCTTTGCAGAAATTGTGATAGTTACGTCCTTCAAAGCAGCACCCTTCTTCTCAGCCTCAGCCTTAAGAGCAGCGAGCTTAGAAGCCTGCTGCTTCAAGTTCTCAGCGAGAATCTTCTTAGCAGACTCAGAAGCGATAACAGCCTTACCTGTTGGGATAAGGAAGTTACGACCATAACCATTCTTTACATTTACGATATCGTTCTTGTATCCAAGACCGATAATATCTTCTTTAAGTATAATTTCCATTCTGTTTCCTCCTTTTATTACTTCATCAAATCAGTTACGAAAGGAAGCAGTGCAATCTGGCGTGCACGCTTAACAGCCTGTGCAACGCGACGCTGATACTTCAAAGATGTACCTGTGATACGACGTGGAAGAATCTTGCCCTGCTCGTTCAAGAATTTCTTGAGGAACTCAGGATCCTTATAGTCGATATACTTAATACCGCTCTTCTTGAAACGGCAATACTTCTTCTTTCTTGTGTCGATAGAAGGTGCTGTCAAATAGCGAATTTCTGATTTCTTCTGCTCTGCCATAATTATGCCTCCTTTTTACCTAATTTGCTACGACGCTTCTCAGCATAAGCTGCTGCATACTTGTCGAGCTTAACTGTCATGTAACGGATAACTTTCTCATCGCGACGATAGTTTGTCTCGAGAGTTTCGATTACTGTAGGCTCTGCCTTGAACTCAAGGAGATTGTAGAAGCCAGAAGTCTTCTTGTCAATCTGATAAGCCAACTTCTTAAGACCCCAAGCCTCTTCGTTCAAGATCTCAGCACCGTTATCGGTGAGCAACTTCTTGAATTTAGCGACCGTTTCCTTCATCTGTTCATCAGACAAAACGGGAGTCAAAATGAAAACGGTTTCGTATTGATTCATACT
>CAJOPE010000033.1 GCA_905236815.1 uncultured Prevotella sp.
AGTAGGTGCTTCGGGTTCTGTTTTTGGAATCCTGCTCGCTTTCGGTATGTTGTTTCCGAACGAGCGTATGTTTGTATTCCCATTGCCAATTCCTATAAAGGCAAAATATTTCGTAATTGGCTATGCTGCCATCGAACTGGTGCAGTCGCTGGCTACTCCTGGTGATAATGTTGCTCATATTGCTCATCTGGGTGGTATGCTCTTCGGTTTCTTTATGATTAAATATTGGCAAAAGCATCCGGGGAAGGACTATGATTTCAACAGTGGTGAGAAATCGTTTGAGAAACTGAAAAATCTCTTTGGGGGAAAGAAACAAAAGGAAATGAATAACGGCGCTGCAGTGAACAAGCACGAGAGCGACTGGGATTACAATGCACGAAAGCAGGCTAATCAGGAGGAAATCGACCGTATCCTCGACAAGATACGAAAGAGTGGCTATGATAGCTTGTCTGTAGAGGAGAAACAGAAACTTTTTGATCAGAGCAATAAATAGGAGAGATGATTCGTAGATTGAAGAAAATCACCTTGCAGATGATTGCTGGCGGCAATATCGCCAGTATTATCATTATGTGGCTTGTCGGATATTCAGACAGGTTAAATCCTGCCGACCATCCGATGCTGTCCACCTTGGGGCTTGGCTTTCCGGTTCTCCTGATTATTAATTTTGCTTTTCTTATTTTCTGGCTTATTTTCAAGGTAAGAGGTGCCATCATTCCATTGGTGTGCTTTGTACTTTGCTATGTGCCTGTGAGGAAATATGCTCCCCTGAATATTCCAGAAGAAGCGCCCGACAGCTGTCTGAAGGTGATGTCGTATAATGTGTGGCTATATGCTGGCTGGGATGCCAAGGGGGGATGTCCTATTCTGGAATATATCGAGAAGGAACACCCTGATATTCTCTGTCTGCAGGAGGCTTCTGCCCATGAACTTGGACAAGAGAGGCTAGACTCTGTAATGGACAAACTTTATGCCTATAAAGATACTTGTGTGAAAAAGGATGCCGACTGTATCGCTTTCTATAGTAAGTATCCAATTTTGTCAAAAGAAAGGATTGAATATCCGTCGAAGGGAAACTTGAGCTGTGCCTACAAGATCAAGTACAAAGGAGATACCATTATCGTGATTAATAACCATTTGGAAACCACTGGATTAACTCCGGAGGAAAGAGCCGATTTTAAGGAAATGGTGAAGGGCGATATGGGCACAGATACAGTAAAGCAAACGTCAAAACTATTGATTGCAAAACTTGGAGAATCCAACAAGATAAGAGCCGTTCAGGCTGAGGCAGTGAATGCCTATATCGAGGCCAATGCCGGCAAGAGCATAATACTCTGCGGCGACTTCAACGACGGCCCGATTTCATATACCCATCGCACGATAGTACAACACCTCACCGACTGCTTCGTTTCTACAGGAAATGGACCTAGTATAAGCTACCATAAAGGCGGGTTCTATGTACGTATCGACAACATTATGTGCTCGGAGGATTGGAAGCCCTATCATTGCTATGTAGATGATAAAATTAAAGATTCCGACCATTATCCGATAATTTGTTGGCTGAAAAAGCGCTGAAATCCTTAAAAATCTAATATTTAAGTGCAATAAATTTTTAGAAGTGGAAAAAAAAGTGTATTTTTGCACGTCTATATATTGTAACGACGAAAAACAATAAATTAAATAATTATAATTAAAATGCAAAACAAAGGATTAGTAATTTGTATTGCCGTCTTACTGACGCTTGCAAGTATCTTCTACCTGTCATTCGGCTTTGCAACAAGCTACTATGACAGCGAGGCTGCTAAGATGAAGGATCCAATTGCTCAGCAGGATTACAAGGATTCTGTGAAGTACCTGGGTGTGTATTCTTATCAGAACTGCTTGGAAACTCAGATTGGTCTTGGTTTGGACCTTAAGGGCGGTATGAACGTAGTCCTCGAAATCTCTGTCCCTGATGTTATTGAGAACCTTGCCGATCACAAGACCGACATGGGTTTCGTTAACGCAATGAAGCAGGCTAAAGAGCAAGAGGCAGCGGGTCAGACAGACTTCGTTAAACTTTTCATCGATGCTTATCACAAGACAGCTCCAGGCCATAAGCTTGCTGAGGTCTTCGCAACACAACAGTTGCAGGGCAAGGTTTCTCCAACTTCTTCTGATGCTGAGGTTGAGGCTGTGCTTAAAGAGCAGGTTCAGGCTGCTATCGACAACTCATTCAACGTTGTTCGTACTCGTATCGACAAGTTCGGTGTTGTTCAGCCAAACATTCAGAAACTCGAGGGCCAGAATGGCCGTATCATGGTGGAAATGCCAGGTGTGAAGGAACCAGAGCGTATGCGTAAGCTCCTTCAGGGTAGTGCCAACCTCGAATTCTGGGAGACCTATAACGCCAATGAAGTAATTCCTTATCTCAACCAGCTCGACCAGCGTTTTGCTAATGGCGGTGCTACTGCCAAGGCAGACACTACAGCAAAGGATTCTACAGTTGCTAAGGTTGAGGAAACTAAGGAAGCTGAGGCTCCTAAGTTCAAGTTGAACGCAAAGAAGGACGACAAGGCTGCTACTGCAGCTGCTTCTGAGGCTAGTGATGCTGCTAAGAAGCGCAATCCATTGCTTTCTCGCTTGCAGACTACAGGTGGTAACTCTTTGGCACTCGTTGGTTATGCTCACGTTCGTGATACTGCTGAGATTAACAAGATTATCTATTCTCAGGTTGCTAAGCAGGTACTTCCTTCTGACTTGAAGTTGGCTTGGAGTGCTAAGTCTATGGATAGCAAGGACCCTAAGACAAAGAATATCTATGAACTTTATGCTTTGAAGATTACTTCTACTAACGGCCGTGCTCCTCTTGAGGGTGATGTAATCACTGATGCTAAGGATGAGTTCGACCAGATGGGTCAGGCTGTTGTCAGCATGAAGATGAACTCTGATGGTGCTCGTAAGTGGGCTCAGATGACAAAGGCTAACATCGGTAAGGCTATCGCTATTGTTTTGGATGGTGTTGTTTACTCAGCTCCTCGCGTAAACGGTGAGATCGATGGTGGTAACTCTCAGATTAGTGGTAACTTCACTATCGAGGATACTAAGGATTTGGCTAATACTTTGAAGTCTGGTCGTATGCCAGCTCCTGCTAAGATCGTTCAGGAAGAGGTTGTTGGTCCTACACTGGGTGCTCAGTCAATTCAGCAGGGTCTTGTTTCTTTCGCTGTTGCTTTCGTACTCTTGATTCTTTACATGATCCTCATGTACAACTTCATCCCAGGTATGATTGCTAACTGCGCATTGCTCATCAACGTATTCTTCACATTCGGTATTCTTACCTCATTCTCTGCAGCCCTCACCTTGAGTGGTATTGCCGGTATGGTGCTCTCTCTGGGTACTGCGGTGGATGCTAACGTGCTTATCTACGAGCGTATCAAGGAGGAACTTCGTGCTGGTAAGCAGATGAAGCAGGCTATCGCTGCTGGTTACAGCAACGCTTTCTCTGCTATCTTCGACTCTAACTTCACCTCTTTGATTACAGGTGTTATCCTCTTGATCTTCGGTACAGGTCCTATCCAGGGCTTCGCTACAACTTGGATCATCGGTATCTTCTGCTCATTCTTCAGTGCAGTATTCTTGACACGTCTTGTTTATGAGCGTCAGATGAATCACGACAAGTGGTTGAACTTGAAGTTCTGGACAGGTTTCTCTGAGAACCTTATGCAGAACACCAACTACAAGTTCATGAGCATGTATAAGAAGAGTTTCACTGCTTGGGGTGTTGTTATCGTTATCTGTATTTGCAGCTTTGCTGTTCGTGGCTTGAGCCAGGGTATCGACTTCACTGGTGGTCGCAACTATGTTGTTGCTCTTGACAAGGCTGTTCAGGTAGAGGATGTTCGTAAGGTATTGGACAACTCTTTTGTAAACACAGTAGGTGAGAACAAGGGTAAGGTTGCTAATACTTCTGTTATCGCAATCGGTACAGATGGCAAGACAATCCGTGTTTCTACCAACTACAATATCGAGTCTAACGACCCAACTATGGATGACAAGGTAGAGGAAACTCTCTACAAGGATTTGAAGCAGGCTGGATTTATCAGTCAGGCAAGTCTTCAGGCATTCAAGAACCCAGACGTTCGTGAGGGTGGTAGTATCATCAGTAGTTCAAAGGTTGGCCCTTCAGTAGCTACAGATATTACAATCGGTGCTATCGAGAGCGTTCTCATCGCCTTGGTATTCATCTTCCTCTACATTCTGTTGCGTTTCCGCAATGTAGGTTTCTCTGTTGGTTCTATCGTTGCCTTGGTTCTCGATACCACAATCGTTATCGGTATGTTCTCACTCTGCTACGGTTGGATTGGTTTCTCTCTCGAGATCGACCAGACTTTCATCGGAGCTATCCTTACCGTAATCGGTTACGATATCAACGACTCAGTGGTTGTATTCGACCGTATCCGTGAGAACCTTGCAAAGAACAAGGGTAGAATGGCTAAGGTAAATGTTCAGGAATTGTTCAATGATTCTATCAACCAGACATTGGCTCGTACCATCAATACATCAGTATCAACCTTGATCGTATTGGTTGCAATCTTTGTTCTCGGTGGTGACAGTATCCGCAGCTTTACCTTCGCAATGATCATCGGTGTTGTTATCGGTACATTGTCTTCTATCTTCATCGCTTCTCCAGTTGCTTACCTTGTATTGGGTAAGAAGATCAAGGAGGAGGCTGCTGCTGAAGAGGCTGCAGCTGCAGTTGAAGTAGCAGAGGTTAAGGAATAATACACCTTATTATATATAAAGAGCTCGCTCGACCGAAAGGTCAAGCGAGCTTTTTTTATTATTATCAATCATCAATTAGCAATTATCAATTATCAATTATCAATTATCAATTATCAATTATCAATTAGCAATCATCAATTAGCAATCATCAATTAGCAATCATCAATTAGCAATCATCAATCACCATTCATCAATCACCAATCGCCAACCACCAATCACCAACCGCTAATCATCAACCATCAATCATCACCAACCGATCATCAATTCGCAGCAATGACGTCGGAGACGTCACCCTATCAGTAACTGCTGGTGCTTGCACCTGCAGATAAATGCCTACGACTAGAAGTCGTACCTCTCTCCCTCGAAGAGGGGATTAAAATCCCCAATCCCCAATCCCCAATCCCCAATCCCCAATCCCCAATCCCCAAT
>CAJOPE010000034.1 GCA_905236815.1 uncultured Prevotella sp.
AAACTTTTGGACATTCCTTCTCTTTCCTCTTGATTTTTAAGACTTTAAGGGCAAGCTATTTGCAAGTGGGAAACTTTAGTAATCTAAAATGATAACTAAAAACCAGTAACTTATGAAAAAGGTAAAATCTACAGTTGCAAAGACAGCCTTAATAGCACTTTCTATTATGGTAAGTGGTAATGTCTTTGCTCAGGAGAACGAAAATGCTAAGAACAGCAAAGAGGAAGGCAACCGCAATGTGATGCTGAATGCTGCCAGTGCCAATGGTCCTCGCGAAATCCAGATTGGTCTGCCTTCTGCAGATGTCAATGTGTTGGAGAACGGACTGCCTGTTACTTACTCAACAAATCCTCATAGTGTAAACTCAACGTGGAGAGGCGATGCTAGTCTTTCTCATCAGGGATTGCTTAAAATTTCTGAGACTGCAATTACTACCGGCAATATCGGTTATGCGGTTAATTCCTTCACGCAACTCGGTCAGGAGGGTTTTCATGGTAAACTGAACTACAAGTCGAACCATTTCGGTTTGCAGGAGTTCTCACTCAACCTGAATGGAAGCATGGCCAAAGATTGGTTCTACAGTGCCTCAATGTATCAGGATTTTGATCCGGGAACTTTTAAGATCAAGTCTTCTCAGTATCAGGATCGAACACAGATTTACAAGTTCGCCATCACACATAAATATAATAACGACCGTGGTGAGTTCACCGCTCTTTATCATTATGCGAACTCACATCCGGTTTATACCTACGCCACCCAGAGCGCACCATTCATCTATGTGGGTGATGGTAGTGTGAAGGAATACGGCGATTTCAAGTTGGGTACTACCAGCTATCTTCCAACCAATGGAAATATGGTTTACCGCGATATGCGTACAGGTGAACTCAAGCAGACATCCCTCTACGATGCCATTGAGAACCGTACAAATGCCGTTACATTGATGAATAATTACGATTTTGGTAATGGACTCAGCTGGAAGGTAATTGGAAGATACGACCACGACCGTGGCGCTCTGGTTTATCAGACACCAATGTCAATTCTCAGCGTAAAGGGAACGCCTATAATTATAAGGTGCAGAATCTCAACGGACATTTCATCAACTATACCGGCGACTATATCCAAACCCGTATGTCGTGCCTCAATTCAGGAACCATCGATGAGTTGATGTTCACTTCAGAACTCTCGAAGAAATTCAATACCTCAACCTTGCGTATTGGTGTGAATGAGTGGTATTATAAGGCAGATTACACTTCGAATACTACTATGTACGACCAGACCGTGGCTGCTGATGGCAGTTACCCTCAACTGGCCTACAATGCCAATCTGCGTGACTATTACTACTACGACTTCAACCGCAATGCATCTGAATATTACAAGGGCCACGAGAATAAGCTCGCCCTCTATTTCACACACGACTGGGACATCACACCAAAGTTGAATTTCCTCTATGGCGCACGTCTGGAGTGGAAATCACTCAAGGGTGAGAATGCAGCCATCAAGAATGCGGCAGGAAACTATGTGGGAAGATTCACCAATTACTTCCTTGGAACATCAGCAAATGATGGTACCAAGATTACGCCAGCGAAACTCGATTACGACTGGTTGAACTATGACTTCACCGCAGCACTTACTTATAAGGTGACCGACCAGTTCGGCTTAACAGGCGATTTCACTTACATCGCACAGCGTCCGGGTCTTGACAACTTCTGCTCAGCTACCTTGCCAAATACCAACAAGATCTCAGTTCCTCTCGGCCGTGGTGGTATCTACTACAACAACAGTTGGATGAGTCTCACCTCGCTGTTCTCATATATCTCAAAGACCAACAACAACTCCACCCTGAACCTGCAGCATGGCAGTGAGATTATGGCAGCTCCTCTCACCTATGATATCCAGACTATCGGATGGACCACCGACGTAATGACACATCCTTTGAAGGGACTCGACGTTCATTTCCTCTTCACCTATCAGAAACCTACCTACAAGAAGTATGAAACCTCAATCACCTTCTCCGATGGATATGTTGGCACCATCAATGCTACAGGCAACATTGTAGCCGAGATACCACAAATCCTCATCGAGTTTGACCCTAGCTATATGATCACCGATGCCCTCAAGATCTGGACAAGTTTCCGCTACTTTGGTAAAACTTATGCAAACATCAACGAGGCTTACTACTTCAACGGTCACTGGGAAACCTTCGGTGGCTTGAACTGGCAGGTAAACAAGAAACTTTCTCTCGGATGCACAGTTGTGAACTTCCTCAACCAGACAGGTGCAAAGGGCAGTATCGCAGGTGCAGAGCTTATCACCAAGGATGATGCCAAGGATATCAAGAACACCTTGATGACAGGTAGCTACCTACGTCCATTCACCGTGGAATTCACTGCAGGACTTACCTTCTAATCCCCCTGATAGCATACGAGATATAATACTAACCATAAAAATACAGAATATGACACGCTATAAAATGCTGGCTTTAGCAGCAGCTACAATATTTGGTTCACTCACCGTGAATGCACAGAAAATGAATATCACTACTCAGGGCGATACTACCACCATTACTATCCAGAACCCAAAGAAATACCTCATTCTGCCTGTAGAGGAGGATATGAAGGAAGAACAGGTGATGCTCTTAACAGGTTCGCCAGAAGATACCTGGATGGATGTTCGTCTGGCCCAGAAGAAAGTAGATTATAACGTTCCTTTCGAATTGGGCACAGGCAAGGAGGCCGTGGTGAAGATCGTTGGTCTGAAGAAAGGCGACATTGCCTTGAAGAAAATGAAACTGAGCGATGAGTGGCAGGTGACAAATACCGACTATTATCGTCCGATCTATCATCACACCCCATTATACGGCTGGATGAATGATGGTAATGGAATGGTGTATAAGGATGGTGAGTATCATCTCTATTTTCAGTATAACCCTTACGGCTCAAAGTGGGGCAACATGCACTGGGGACACTCAGTAAGCCGCGACCTGGTGCACTGGCAGCATCTCGACCCAGCTATCGCCCGAGACACCCTTGGCCATATCTTCTCAGGCTCTTCGGTAGTTGACAAGGATAACTGCTCAGGCTTTGGCAAGAATGCAATCGTGGCATTCTATACCTCAGCCGACCTGGTGAAGAATACCCAGGTGCAGAGCATGGCTTACTCCACCGACAATGGCCGCACCTATACTAAATACTGGGATAATCCAGTGCTTACCCCATTTGACGGCTTGAAAGACTTCCGCGACCCTAAGGTGTTCTGGTATGCACCGAAGAAGGCTTGGTATATGATTGTTTCTGCCGACAAGGAGATGCGCTTCTATCGTTCACACAACCTCATCGACTGGACCTATCTGAGCGCTTTCGGCAAGGGATATGGTGCTCAGCCAAATCAGTTTGAATGTCCAGATTTCTTCCCACTCACAATCAATGGAAAACAGAAATGGGTGATGATTGTGAATATCAATCCAGGCTGTATGTTTGGTGGATCGGCTACTGAATATTTCATCGGCAGCTTTGATGGAACAAAGTTCACTTGTGACGATCAGCCAGATGAGGCTAAGTTCCTCGATTACGGTAAGGATCATTATGCAACGGTTACCTTCTCCAACACCGGCAGCCGCATTGTGGCAGTGCCTTGGATGAGCAACTGGCAGTATGCCAACATCACACCAATCAAGCAGTATCGTGGTGCGAATGCCCTCCCAAGAGAACTCTTCCTCTTTGGAAAGAACAATGAGGTGTTTATGGGTGCAAAACCTGTAGAGGAATTGAAGAAGATGAGACAGGAAACCCGCGTATATCCAGATATGGAGCAGGTGACTGATGACGTGTTGAAGAATCTCTTTAATAAGAATGATGGTGCTTTCGAACTGGAAACTGATGTCACTGTGAATGACTCAAGAATGGTGGGTATAGACCTTACCAATGACAAGGGAGAAGTAACCAAAATCTACCTGGATATGCAATCAGGAAAAATCGTGATGGACCGTACAGAGAGTGGTCTTGTAGAATTTGGAAAGCAGGCTGTTCCTCACGATATCGAGAAGAATTATGATCTGCATGAGCATCGTGCCAACAACACCCCTATGCGAAAGATCAACTCTGTGAACTATCAGAACGATTTCGCACTAGGCACCTGGGCACCGCTGAATCTCTGTGAAGGCAAGACCTATCATCTGGATATCTTTGTCGACAAGTGCTCAGTGGAGATCTTCGTAGATGGTGGTCGCATTGCAATGACCAATCTCGTGTTCCCAACAAAGCCTTACAACAACCTGCACATCTATAGTGACGGCAAGGCTGATGTGAGAAATCTTAAAGTACACAAACTCGGTTTGTAGAAATCCTATAACTCAGCTCCAGACTATTTGCTCGATGGTGTTACACCGAATTCATCCTTGTAGCATTTCGTAAAATAGCTTGGAGCTGAGAATCCTACTTCATAGCATATTTCGGATATACTCATGTTGGTAGTCTCAAGGAGATGTTTCGCATGAGCCAGACGGGCTTTTCTAAGAAGTTCAACCGGAGTCATACCTGTAAGGGCCTTCACCTTTCTATAGAGTTGAACCCTGCTGAGTCCCATCTCAGTACCCATTGTCTCAACATTGATATCGTTATTGCCGAGATTTTCCTCAATATATTTATGCAGTTTACCGAGGAAAGACTCGTCCTTGGTTGAAATATGAATGTTCTCTTTTGCCAGGCTGTTTTCATTTGTTCTGCCATCCCCAGAATTTGACGATGCGTCCAGTTCTCGCTGATACTGTTCCCAGAGTTTCTTTTGCAAGCGCTCCTTTGTTTCCATCATGTTATTGATTCTTGCCACAATCACCTTACTGCTGAAAGGCTTGGTAAGATAGTCGCTGGCACCACTCTCGTAACCCTCTACAATCTGTTCTTGCTGGCTCTTTGCGGTGAGCATGATAACAGGAATATGGCTGATCGTGATGTTCTGTCGAATCTGTCGTGTCATCTCTAGTCCATCCATTTCTGGCATCATGATATCAGAGATGATGACATCCGGAATTTTCTCAAGGGCTATTGCAAGACCTTCCTTTCCGTTACTGGCGGTGAATACTTGATAATTGTCGCAGAAAATGGACTTCACGTAGTTACGTATGTCAGCATTGTCATCTACCACCAATATCATATTCTTTGTCTCATCCTGATTTTCCTCACTATCCTCGACAACTTCAGAGACAGCCATAGCTGCCGCATTGCTGTCGTCTATCATTTCGGCCTTGTCAATACGCTTGCCTGTTTCGTCAAATTTAGCATCCTTGAAGTCAAGGATATTCTCAACCAAATTCATCAGTTCGGATGCATTCTTGCTAGTGGCTCTAAGAGTCTCCAAGTCCTTTTCCTTCAGGAAACCTCGGTCAACGATATGCTGGATAGGGTCGGCAATCAAGGTAAGAGGAGTACGGATCTGATGGCTTACGTTTGTGAAAAACTGCAACTGACGGTCTTTCATTCTGGCTCTCTCTTTCTGCATCTTCTGTCGGTTGGTAAGCATTCGGTGACCGAGCGTCATCACCATAATCAGCAATACAATAATGATGATAGTCATATAGAGACCCGTGCGTTGCAGATTGAGCTGGTTGATATAAGTATCCACCTTACCATGGAGTTTATGCAGATTCTCACTCTGGTTGATGGCATCAATAGCCTGCATATAAAGGATATCAGCATTGTCCTTGGTGACAATCGACGAAGAGAACAGATTCTCACGCTGATAAGGCTGGTGGGTAAGTATTTTCTCTGCAAGTTCTATCACTCTGGCACCTTCGGTAGGGTAGATGTAAGTAGCAACAAAGTTACCCTTTTGAACTTGCTCTATTCCTCCGCCTTTGACAGCAAGACCATCTACACCTGTGATCTTGATCTTGTCCTGTAGTCCCATCTTTCTCAAAACCTCGCTGGCACCATTTGCCATACGGTCATTTTGAATAAATAGATAGTCAATATCTTTATTCTTGATCAGAATCTCCTGGGTAGCCTCTTTGCCGCCATCACTTTCCCAATTGCTCCATTTTTGGTCTACTATTTTTATATTCGGGTGTTTCTTTATCTCGTCAACGAATCCCCTATGACGCTCTAAGGCAGGGGAGGAACCCTGAAGACCGCTGATTTCTGCAACATTTCCTTTATCCTTTATTTGGCTGGCAATAAACTGGGCCATCGACTTTCCTATGAGATAGTTGTCTCCACCAATGATAGCAGTGTATTTTTTGGAGTTGGTACGCCTGTCAAAGAGGATTACTGGGATTCCACTATCATAGGCTTTGTCAATGATAGGAGTGAGAGCATCCTTTTCGTTTGGTGAAACAATCAACAGGTCAACCTTCTTTTCAATGAAAGTATCAATCTGGGCAATTTGCTCCTTATTATTGCCATTGGTAGAAGCACAAACAATATCCAGTTCTTCATTGAAATATTCTGCAGTTTCTAGTTCTTTCACTAACTTTGCCCGCCAGATGTCTTTAGAGCATTGTGATACGCCTATCACATATTTTTTCTCCTTCTTCTTAGAGCATGAGGAAAGAGAGACAAGCAAGCTACAGGTGACTAAAAAAAATAATATTTGCCAAAGTTTTTTTACATTCATATGTGTATTTTATCTTAGATGGTGTAAAGATACTGATTTTCTATCAAAAGAACTGTATGATTCTTTGAAAAATTGGTATTACCGATATCAATAATCTCAATAATTTCAGCGAAAATGGGGGCGTACATATCCAAGGTATATGTAGCTGCCAATCTTTACAATTAACTTCATTCGCTCTTTTTCTTGCGTTAGATAAAGATAATTCAGGCAAAACTATCGCTTTTCTAATCTTTATTGTAAATTTGCAACAGCAGTACAGAAAGTACATTATTAATGAGCAAGTATATTAACTAAAGTTTCCCACTTGCAAATAGCTTGCCCTTAAAGTCTTAAAAATCAAGAGGAAAGAGAAGGAATGTCCAAAAGTTTTTG
>CAJOPE010000035.1 GCA_905236815.1 uncultured Prevotella sp.
ATCCACCCCCACTAGTGAGAAAGAAGTAATATAACCAAAAAAAGGCTTTTGTGTTGCTAGCACAAAAGCCTTTTCTCATTTAAAAAATTTCATACTCTCTGTGTGAAGAATTACACAAATTCTGCAGTCTAAAGCTGCTCCATTAGCGTTTTAATGTAAGGGCGCTGCCAATCCTTGGAATGGTAACGTTGATCCCCATAGCGCAAGATGTCAATATCCATACGAACAATACCCTTTGTACATTCAGCCCTGCTTCGACCACATTTATGCTCTATTTGTTTCAAAGCTCTTTCTATTTGGGGTAAATCGTGCCTTGTATAGGTACATGCCAACCGGTTGAGATACTTATCCGAATCTATGTCTATCGGATCGGTCCACATCGGCCTTGTGAAATCTATTTCAGGGAAGAGACGCCTCACTAGTCGCTCAGCGATTCTCATATTCGCTTTTTGATCTATGTTTGTACCAAACGCTATTATCAGTTTTGTTGGTTCTGTCATGATAGTTCATCGTTATTTTCTGCAAAGATAACAATTATTTGATGAAAACCATGTGTTTTTCACAAAAAAATGTTACTTTTGTGGTGAAATTTGCAAATATGAAGAAATCCATTCTCTGCCTTTTGATTTTTCTGACCAGCATGCAGGGCATCTTTGCACAAGTTAGAAAATCGCAGGCTTACTTAAATTACATAGAAGAATATAAGGACATCGCCATCGAGGAGATGCGACGTTATCATATACCTGCCAGTATCACGCTGGCACAGGGCTTATTGGAGAGTGCCGCCGGTATGAGTGATCTCGTGAAAAACGGTAATAATCACTTCGGTATCAAGTGCCATAACTGGACGGGACCTACTCAGCGACATGATGATGACTTGAAGAATGAGTGCTTCCGTGTGTATGAAACTGCCAAGGAGAGCTATGAGGACCATTCGAAATTCTTGTTGCGCCCTCGCTACCAGAGTTTGTTCTCGCTCGCCGAGGATGACTATAAGGGTTGGGCAACTGGCTTGAAGGCTTGTGGTTATGCTACGAGTCCTACGTATGCTCAACAGCTCATCAAACTCATTGAAAACTATAATCTGACTCAGTACGACCATGTGAAGAAGCCAGATCCATTCATTGTGAAGCATACGGCTGTTAGCAAGAAGGTGAGAACCATCAACCGTCTGCACCCTATTGAAATCTTCAACGACAACTACTATCTGATTGCCCGTGAGGGAGATACCTATCAGAGCATTGGCGAGGAGGTGGAAATCGACTGGGAGAAACTGGCTAAATACAATGAGGTATCGGGCTTGCAGAAGTTGCATGAAGGTGATCGTGTTTGGCTGAAGAAGAAGCAGAAGAAGGCTCCGAAACTTTACAAATATCGTCCGCACACTGTGAAGGCTGGCGAGAGTATGTACTCGATTGCCCAGAAATATGGTATTCGCCTGAAATATCTCTATAAGATGAATCACCTCTCTCCTGATTACGAGATCAAACCTGGTGATGTGCTGAGAATTAGATAATTAGGCTGACTAGCTATGAGAAAAATTGTATTGTGCATGCTGCTTGGACTGGTTCAATGGGTTCAGGCAGCTGAGAAGATAGACTTCGAGGACTACTTCGTGGATTCCACGCTTCGCATTGATTATATTTTTGCGGGGAACTCCACCAAGCAATTCATTGCAATTGATGAATGCAGCAAGATGGCTCACTGGTATGGTAAGCATAAGCATCTGGCGGAATTGCCGCTCGAGGGAAATGGACAGATCACTGTTAAAGACCATAAAACAGGAATTGTGATCTATCGCAATTCGTTCTCTACGCTCTTTCAGGAATGGCTCACCTATCCGGAGGCAAAGAAAAACACCCAGAGTTTTCAGAATGTTTTTCTCATCCCGATGCCTAAGAAAGTGGTGGATGTCACCCTCGACCTGCGAGATAATCACCGAAAAATTACCTCTACCCTCACACAGACAATTTCGCCAAGGGACATCCTTATCCGCGAAAAGGGGAAAGTGCCTTTGAATTATATCACACTGAACGAGGCGAAGAATGAGGAGAAATCCATCAAGATTGCTTTCCTTTCGGAAGGATATACCCCGGATGAAATGCGCACTTTCATCGAGGATGCAAAGGTTGCCACGGAGGCTCTTTTCAGTTATGAGCCTTTCAAGAGTAATCGTGAGAATTTCAATGTGATCGCGGTGGAGGCACCTTCTTTCGAGAGTGGTACCAGCATTCCACACGATGGTGTTTGGAAGAATACTGTATTGAAGTCGCATTTCGACACTTTCTATAGTGACAGATACCTTACCACATTGAATATCAAGGATCTGCACGATTGTTTGGCAGGTACCCCCTATGAACATATCATCGTATTAGTGAACACCTCCATGTATGGTGGCGGTGGCATTCTGAACAGCTACAACCTCTCGATGACTCACAACAAATGGTATAAGCAAGTAGTGGTACACGAGTTTGGCCACAGCTTCGCTGGTCTGGCGGATGAATACGCCTACGAGAACGAGCAGATACCAATGTATCCACACAACATCGAGCCATGGGAGCCGAACATCACCACCAAGATGAACTTCAAGGGAAAATGGGAGAACTTGATGAAAAAGAACAAGAATGTGGGTTTCTATGAAGGTGCAGGCTATAGTCTGAAGGGAGTATGGCGTGGCTACAAGGAATGCAGAATGCGGGATAATAGTTATCCAGAATTCTGTCCTATTTGTCAACAGGCGATACAAAAACTAATTGATTTCTATACGGAATAAGGGGAGGATTCTTCTTTGGTGTCAAAGAAGAATTCAAGAAATGTTCTTCTTTGCAATGACGTCGGAGACGTCAACCTATCGGATAACTGCTAGTGCTTGCACCTGCAGAGGTATAGCTACGACTAGTCAGTCGTACCTCTCTCTCGGCAGAGGGGTGTAAACATTGCTGCTTATTGTTCATTTCTTCTTTGGTGTCAAAGAAGAAACGTAACCAAAGAAGAAAACGCAA
>CAJOPE010000036.1 GCA_905236815.1 uncultured Prevotella sp.
ACTACTACTCTGTTTTATGTAATCTTTTCAAAGAACTCTTTCTTTATGCTTATCGAGATATTGTATTTCTCAAAAGCGAGTGCAAAGATAACAACTATTTCCGATACCACCAAATGTTTCTGCGATTAATTTTAATTTTTCTCTTACTTTTTCGGAAATAATTACAATTTAACACAGCATTGTGCACGGACACATTAATTATATATAGCAAACCAAAATAATCCAGTAGTCTTAAATTCCGTATCAGGGGCCCTCATTAGATGAATTTGCCATAAACTACCCACAAAATTACTCATATCTCTTCCCTATTTCCAGAACCTCCTAAATGGATTTCGCCCATCTCAATAATATGAAACACTTGTTTGACATTATGTGAAACAACTATTTAACATAATGTGAAAGTGTTGCACGTTATACAAACAAGCAAAAGGTGATATCGACAACACATCAAACGACCTATAAATCATACATTCCGAAGAGATGAGTGAAAGCAGATTGCGTTTTTTCATGAATGTGCCCCACGAGATACGCACCCCAATGACGCTAATTCTCTCACCACTCACGAAACTAATGAATGGAAAGGACGAAGCCCAGTATCAGGAACTCTACGAAATGATTCGCAGAAATGCACAACGTATTCTTCATCTTATCAATCAGATGCTTGATGCCAGGAAAATTGAGCAGGCCCGCATGCAGCTGCACATGTCTGAAAACGATTTGATTGGCTTTATAAACGATACTTATCATCTGTTCTCATTTGAAGCAGAGAACAAGAATATAGCTCTCACAACCCGTTGGCGGAATTAAATATTGCAAAAAATATATGAATAAATAGAAGTGTATTTCGTTGATATTTAATAACTTAGTATCATCACATACTATAGTTAAATACATAACACTGTATTTTTCGTTCAATTTAAAAAGTTCCTCCATATTTCGAGATAAGTCACTGTATATCATTAAATTAACTATGGAGGAACTTTTAAAAATGCCTATATTTGATTTCATCTGTACTTGTATAAGCATACGAAGTGGGCTTGACGAAGGACGGAAGAAGGCTTCGTCTGCCTAGAAGCAGATTATAGTCTGCCTTAAGGCCGATAATAGTCTGCCTCGAGGCAGACTTTCCATTTACTATGTTTTTGATACATCATATATGCCTTCTTAGCACTCAACATAGCTCATTTCAGAAATGGCATAAATCAGCTGACTTTATAGCTATCTGACATTTTCATGAGTTAGCGCTCATGTAAAACAAAAAGTTCCTCCATTGTTAAGATAATGTATTTCAATTACTTAGATTAAAATATGGAGGAACTTTTTAAAATGTTTTTGTTTTTTATATAGGTGATAATGCGCCTATTTTATCCATACGAAGATTAAGTAATGAATATACTCTCGAATGCCTTCAAATATACTCCTACGAAGGGAAATTTTGTTGTTTCGGTTACTCACGACACCAAAAATGCTACTATCTCAGTGAAGGATAGTGGTCCTGGTATTACAGAAAACACACTTCCCTATATTTTCGATCGATTCTATCAGGTAAACAATCATGCTAATAATAATTTTTGGGAACAGGCATAGGACTTGACCTTGCCCATTCGCTCGTGGAACTTCATCATGGAAATATTACAGTTCAAAATAACAAGGATGCCAGCGGTTGTGAGTTTATCATCACCCTGCCTCTTGGCAAAAAGCATTTAAGCAAGGAGGAAATTCTCCTAAAGACTATCACAAACCTGCTCAATTCACATAAGTTGATGAAATTAAAGCAGCAGAGCCTCAACATCATGGAGAACAACTTTGATAAGCTGAAATTGGAAACACCTGATGAGCGCCTTCTTTCTCGCATCATAGAACTCGTAAACAAAAATATATCCAACCCAGAACTCACCATAGACTCACTTTCCGAGGAAATAGGCATAAGTCGTGTACATCTTTATAGGAAGATGAACGACCTCACAGGTCAGACTCCACATGCATTTATCAAAAATGTACGCCTCAAGCAGGCTGCGAGATTACTGACAAATTCCAATCAGAATATCTCTGAGGTGGCCTATGCATGTGGCTTCAAAATACTTCATTCTTTTTCCATCCAGTTCAAACAACTATATGGAGTCTCTCCTACGGATTACATGAAAGAACGATTGAAGAATAAGTAATTATTTTGCTACTATCTCGGCTATTTCCTTTGTTAGAAATGATAATAACTGTATATTTGCATAGTAAAAAGAAACAGGAAAGAAGAAATAATGATATTCGAATATAAGAAATTCACCATCCAACAGGATCACGCAGCAATGAAAGTAGGCACTGATGCCGATTTATTGGGAACCCTCTCCGAGGGAGGTAATCGTATTCTTGATATAGGTACTGGCACAGGCGTTCTCTCACTGATGCTTGCCCAACGCTGTCCTGAAGCCCTAATCACCTCTATCGAAATTGACGACAATGCTATCAAGGATGCAGAAGTGAATTTCAAGAATTCAATTTATTCCGATCGTATTCATCTGATTCACGAATCATTCCAGGATTATTTTGCCGAAATGAAAACTGCAGGGAAACTTGCCACTTTCGACAGTGTGGTGTGTAACCCACCCTATTTTGACAAGAGTCTTGAGTGTAACGACCTAAGCAAGACTAGAGCGCGACACACTTCGAGCCTTCCTTTTCCAGTATTAATCCGAGGAGCCTATGAGCTATTGCAGGACGGAGGAGTATTCTCGGTATGCATCCCAGGCGAAGTCTTGAGCGATTTCACTTCAGAATGTCTGCTCCAGGGTTTCCGTCTAAAGGATATTTACAAGATAAAGACAGTACCAAGAAAAGACCCTAAGCGCTTTGTACTAGTTCACAAGAAAGCCTGGATGGGAACTCCACAAGAGCACATACACTGCATGTTAAACGCTGATGGAAGCCGATCTGACTGGTATTTGAAATTGATGGAAGACTTTCATCTTCATCGAAATACCAAATAGACTGGTATAAGCGGAGAGGTCAAAAATTGAAAACTATTCCGTATCAGACATCGTCGTCGCGAAAAAATAAAGCATAAATTGTAATTTTTCCAATTTCTTTCTTTATATTTGCAAGGGAAATGCTAAATTGGCATACCTTTTGTTGTTATCAGCGTATTAAACATTTTATTATTGAAAGGAATTAGATATGAAAATAAGAAAAGTAATCGAGAAAGTACAAGGCTTTAATGCTCAGGATGGTGCTGGTGTGAAATTGGTTCGTGTATTGGGACACGACAATGTTTATGATTTCGATCCATTCCTTATGCTTGACTCTTTCGACAGTAATAATCCTAGCGATTACGTGAAGGGATTCCCAACCCATCCACACCGAGGTATTGAAACCGTTAGTTTCCTTGCCAAGGGTAAAATGACACACGGCGATCATCTGGGTACTAAGCAGACTATCAGCGATGGTGAAGCTCAGTGGCTCACAGCAGGATCAGGTGCATTCCATTCTGAAATGCCTGCAGGTGACAGCTTGCTCGGTCTTCAGCTTTGGCTTAACCTCCCTAAAGATGCAAAGATGAAAGCTGCCCCAGCCTATCATGGTATTACACGAAACGAAATTCAGGAATTTCCTTTCGAGGGCGGCAAACTCCGCTTAATCACGGGTGATTATCAAGGACATAAGGGATGGCAGGGAAAATATCTGCCTCTAGATTATTACGACATCCACTTGGAGCCAAATGCAAGTATCACACTAGATGTGAAAGCTACCAATACAGTTATGATTTTTACACTGAAAGGTGAGGTTGTAAGCAATGGTACACAAGTAAAGGAGAAAACTGCAGCCCGTCTCGTAGAGGGCGATGCCGTTACTATCGAGGCCGGAAATTCTCCAGTGGAAGTGATGCTAATGTCGGCTCCTCCAACCGAGGAACCAATTGCATGGTATGGTCCTATCGTGATGAATAGCGAGAGTGAAATCCGTACTGCGATCAATGATCTCAACCACGGAACTTTCATTAAGCAGAAAACGGTTTATTAAAATTAATACCAGCCCCAAGAGATAATATGGAAACAGAAAGATTCCTTCTGCGGCGTTGGAAGCAAAGTGATGCTGAGATGCTATTTCAGCTTGCTTCCGATCCCGAAGTGGGTCCTCGTGCCTGATGGCCTCCTCATCAGAATGTGGAGGAAAGCAGAGAAGTGATAGCACGTTATTTCGACAACGAGCAGACCTGGGCCATTGAGTGGAAGTCTACCGGAGAGGTAGTGGGTTGCATTGGGTATCTGGTAAACGGGCAGAGCAATATTGATATCGGCGAGAAGGATGCCGAGTTGGGCTATTGGATAGGTAAGCCGTATTGGAACAAGGGCATCTGTACAGAAGCGCTGAAATTAATCATCGACTACTGTTTTCATGTAAAGAACATTCCCACGCTATGGTGTGATTACTTCATCGACAACCCGGCATCAGGCAGGGTAATGGGAAAGTGTGGTTTCAAGGATACGGGAGAAATGCATTATTGCCTCAATCTCGTTGGTGGAAACGACCGCCCTGTCAAGATCATGCGATTAAACAAATAAAGAAATCCGCAAGTAGCCGAAACTACCTGCGAATTTTCATTTTAACTTTGCGAATATAAACGACCTGATGGTGAGTGGCTGCAAGTGGAAGAAAAAATATAAAAACAGTTAATGATAAACTCAAGAATATTTTTTGTATTTTTGCAACCAGAATAGTAATAATGGAATGAGAATGAAATTTGCATTGATGATGATGCTTGCATGGGCAACCATAATGCCAATGGAGGCACAAAACGACAGTGTTCCTTCAAAGAAGGAGTTGCTGAAGCAGAGAATACGTGAGGACGTTGAAGCTATCAAGAATGCACCAACTACTCAGGCAAGAAAGGATTCAATCGACCGGATTATACAATCGAAAATTGAGAACAACACGAAGCTTACCGACAAACAGAAAGAACGTTTACTGAAAAACTATGCTCTTGTTCAGAAAATCGACACTAAGATGTCGAACAGTTATCATTCAACGAAAAAATATGATACCCTTTATCTGCGCCGCCCCGACCAGATGTTTACGCTTACCACAAAGACAAATATCGGTGGATTGGGCATCGACCTGAAAGGCGATATCGAGGGAATCAGCTATCGTTCGCGCACCACTTCCGACCTTAGTTTCACCACAGCTTTCAACATCAGCTATCAAGGCATCGGAGCAGGATTCTCGCTAAATCCTATGAAATGGGCTGGCAAGAACAAGGATTTCGAAATTAATGTAAACTCTTACAACAACCAATGGGGTGTAGATGTGATCTACCAGGATGCAAAGACACTTAATGGGTATTTCCAATACAATGGAAAGAGATGTGAACTGGCAAACGAGGATCTCCGCTCTAAAATGCTCAATATCAATGGATACTATGCCTTCAACTATCGCAAGTTCTCTTTCCCTGCAGCCTTTGCGCAGAGCTATATCCAGTTAAAGAGCGCTGGCAGTTTTCTGCTGGGACTTTCCTATTTAGGCGGTGAGATTAAAACTCAAAATGAATTAAGTGATGAGGTGAAGGACTACCGTGTTTATACTGGCCACTTTGCCCTGGGAGCTGGTTATGGCTACAATTTTGTTCTCCCACACCGATGGATGCTGCATGTTAGCGCTCTGCCAACAGTGGTTGTTTTCAACCGAAACAATATCAAGCTCAACGGGGAGAAGTATAAATCGCCTTTCTATTTCCCCGACTTCATTTTTACCGAACGCATGGCACTCGTTCATTATTTCACCAGCAACTTCTTTATGAGTTATACTGCCATCCTAACAAATTCAGTGATTGGAAAACCTGACAAACAACTCATGGTATATAATAAGTGGCGTGCTGTGGCTATGCTGGGATGGAGAATTTAAAGAAAGCAGCATTTTGCTAAATATTTCCGAATTTAATACATAAAATATACGTTTTTATTTGTAGGTTCAAAAAATTATCTATACCTTTGCACTCCGCAAATAAATGATGATCGCTTACAAAAAAAGTAGTGTTTATTAAGAAGAATAAGTAATAAGGTAGTAATAAAGAAATGCGAATTAAAGTAGTAAACTGTATGCACTAAGAATGTTTTTAACTTTAACAAAAAGCAAATCAAAAGAAATGGCTGCTCCTAGGAGTAGCCATTTTTGGTATTATAAATAATATAATTGGTTATTTGTCGATAAAAAAAATACTGATAAATTTAAATTCTTCAAATTTTATAACACAAAATTAAAGATAAATTTATTAACTTTGTATTTAAATAAACAGTGCTTCATACGCTGGAGGTCTCTTTCTAAGTTATACTAATGTGGCTAGTATGACTAGAAGAGACCTTTTTTATTATAATTCTATTTTGTTTCCATCATAAACCACTTCCTGTACTCCCTTTCCGATGACATTCACGTGGAATTTACGAGTTTTCAGCATACCTGGATATTCGCCCTCGCGAGCGCCTATCGTTAGCTTCTGTCTTTTGTTGTCCCACTTAAATGAAATGGTAGTGTAAGCACCCTGCTCGTAGTTATAGTTGTCGCCCTCGTCCTCGTAGAGGGTGAAAGTGGCATCAGCACCAGGATATACACGTATCTCGAGGTCATCCCAGCTTTTCTGGCCCACATACTCCATCTCAGGTCCGAGTGGAAGAATGCTTCCTGCCTTTACCAACATTGGGAACTCGTCAATGCGAGTAGTGAAATCATAGTTCTTGCCTCCCTTATAAAGCTGGTTTGTCCAGAAGTCATACCATTGTGCTCCTGCAGGCAGATATTTGTTCACGCTCTTCTTTGCCTCAAAATCCACCTTCGCATAAGCGGATGTTTGGGCGTTTTCCTCCTGGTTCCAACCTGTCATAGCATCTACCTTGATAATCTTCTCCTCAGTGTATTGAGGACGGTCGATTGGCATAGCTAGGATGTTCTTTCCGAAGAGGAACTCATTTGGCAGATCCCATACTTTCTTATCCGACGGGAAATCGGAAACGAGGGCGCGAAGATAGCTGCCCTTGCCATTAGTTGCCTGCCATGCTGTAGCATATAAATAAGGTAGGAAACGATAACGCAGACGAATGGTCTTCTCGATGGCATCGTAGATTGGCTCGCCTTTCTTGCCAAACTGATAGATTTCACGATATGCTTCGGTACCATGACTTCGGAATACAGGACAGAAGAAGCCATACTGCATCCACCGCACGTAGAGTTCCTGGTATTGTGGATTATGGCAAGCCGAATTTGGACCTGCAGTGTTATAGGAATGAGCAAAGAAACCACCGATATCGGTATTGAAGTTTGGATTACCAGTCATGCTGAAATTCAGACCGAGTGGAATCTGTTTGCGGAACATATCCCAAGAGGAAGCCACATCGCCACTCCACATATTCGAACCATAGCGCTGCTGTCCGGCAAAGGCCGAACGAGTCATGATGAACACACGCTTATCAGAGGTGGTCTGACGCTGATGGTCGTAAACACCACTCACTGCACAGAGTGGGAAAGCGTTACGCATTCTACGCCAGGAGCCAAGGGCTGTTGGGGTTTCGTATTCTGCATCCTTTGGATTGAAATAGTCAGGATCAGTAGAGTCCATCCACCAGCCATCGACACCAGCATCGAAGAGTCGTTTCAGGTTGTTCCAATAGATATCACGGGCGGTAGAGCTATATACATCATAGATCTTCACACCTGAAGGATAGTCCATGCGAGGAGGCCAATAAGGCAGACCGCTTTGTGGCCAGGTTTCGAAATTGAAGAGAAGATTCTTCTCGGCCAACTCACGGAAAGGTTTTGACTGCGGACCGAAATTCGACCAGATGCTAATCATGAAATGTGCATTCTGCTTGTGGGCATCCTTAATGAGCTGAGGACCATCAGCAAAAGTCTCGTTGAGGAATTCCATACCATTCCACAGATAATTGCTACCCCAATACTGCCAGTCCTGGATAATACCATCGAGTGGCACATGTAATTTACGATAAGTGTCAACCACCTCGCGCACCTCATCAGAACTCTTATAGCGCTCACGACTCTGCCAGTAGCCATAAGTCCAGAGTGGGAACATCGGCACACAACCCGAGAGCTGGCGCATGCAGGCATTCACACCATCGGCATCGCCACCATACATGAAGTAATAATCGACGGCATCACCCACCTCGGCCTTAAACGACATGCCCTGAGCATCATCCTTGAAATCGGCACGAGAATAGTTGTCGTAGTAAACACCCCATCCCTTGATAGACTGGACAACATACTGGAAATCCTGAAGATTGCTCTGTTCCATGAAGATACTGGTGCCACGACGATTGAGTTTACCATCCTGGATAGTACCCAGACCATAGATCGGCTCCTCCTTGTCTAGTTGAAAAGTGATGTTTACCTTGTAGGCATCCTTGTCGACACCCTGTCCACGCTTCTCCAGCGAATAAGCCTTCTCCTTGAGTAGGTTCTTCCCCTTGCGCAAGAACTGCACATTACCCGTTTTCTTGTTGACAACAGCCGTGAGAGCACCACTCGAAAGGGTAAGGGCAGAACCACTCTCCTTCTGGGAAATCGCAAGATCTCCCTCAGGAGCCAAGGTAACTACCAAACTCTTCTGGGAAGGAGCCTGAGCAGAAGCAGGATACTTCAACACCCGCACAATATCAGGCGAATAAAACTGAACACGACAAACATAGCCGTTCACGGTTACCTCTGCCCCATTCTTTAAAGCAGCTCCAGCATTCAAAAGCGAGAACAGGGCCACCAACGATAATAGAATCTTTTTCATTGATTAAGTTTTTAGATTATTCTCAGTAATGCCGCAAATATAGCAATTTTTCTCTATATTTGCAGCCATTATCAGCGATTGTTTTCGATTTTTGGGTGTAAATGATACAATTTGAAAAGTATAGGTAACATTTCAGAAATCGAAATGGTGCTGAAGGTTGTAACTTTGCCTACATAAGATGAACGGAATATTATGAAAAAAATAAATTTACTCTTGATGCTGTTGACTGTTGTCGCAGCTCTCCACGCAGGTAATCCCCTGCGACTATGGTATAACAAGCCAGCGGCCAACTGGTGGGAGGCACTTCCTGTGGGTAACGGTCGTATTGGTGGTATGGTTTTCGGTGGCACAACCCACGAGCAAATCGACTTGAATGAGGCTACTTTCTGGTCGGGCTCACCTTATCAGAACAATGCACCTGAGGCAAAGGCAAATCTCGACGAGGTGCGCCGACTCATCTTCAGCGACCAGGAAGATAAGGCTGCGGGCATTATCGACCAGAAATTCTTCACCCATAAGGATGGCATGCGTTTCCTTCCGCTCGGACAGCTTTTTATCGACCTCAACACCAAGGGTAAGGCGACCAACTATCAGCGTGAGCTCGATTTGAGCAACGCTATCTCAACTACTACATTCCAGATTGGAAACGTGAAATATGAACGGACGGTATTCACTTCGCTCGACAAGAATGTGATGATTGTCCACCTGAAAGCCTCCAAAAAAGGAAAGCTCAACTTCAGCGTGAAGATAAATCCCAAAATGACTAAAAGGGATGTTTCTCAAGACGACGGACAACTGGTGGGAAAATGTGCCGGTGTTGACCAAGAGGGAGTAAAGGCTGGTGTGCGCGCTACCTTCCGTGTGGCTGCAAAATGCGATGGAAAGAAAGCTATCAACGATAGCTGCATCACTATCAGTAAGGCTTCTGAGGCTACACTCTATCTCACTGCTGCCACCAATTTTAAGCACTATGCCAATCTCTCGACAGATGAGGATGCAAAGGCACGCGAGCTAATGCAAGATGCTCTGTTAGAGGACTATCCATCGCTTCGCGAAAACCATATCGCCGACTATCAGGAGCAGTTCGAGAAGGTGAGCCTAAGCCTGGACGCAGATGCATCTTCGGATAAAACTACCGATGAGCGACTCCGCAATTTCTCAACCACCAAGGATGCCTCGTTTGCAGCCTTGATGTTCCAGTATGGCCGTTATCTGCTTATCAGCTCCTCTCAAGAGGGTGGACAACCTGCTAACCTTCAGGGAATTTGGAACAACAGTGAGAATGCACCTTGGGATAGTAAATACACCATTAACATTAATACAGAGATGAACTACTGGCCTGCCGAAATAACTAACCTGCTGAAGACTGAGGGACCGCTTTTCAGCCTCATCAAGGATGTAAGCGAGACAGGTATCAGCACAGCCCGCGAGATGTATGGCTGTCGAGGATTTGTGGCTCATCACAACACCGATATTTGGCGTGTAACGGGTCCTATCGATGGTTCCTTCTGGGGAATGTTCCCTAACGGAGGTGCATGGCTCACCACCCATTTATGGCAGCACTATCTCTACACAGGCGACCGTAAGTTCCTGAACCAGTGGTATCCAGTAATCAAATCGGCTGCTCTCTTTTATCTCGATTACATGCAGAAAGACCCACGCACAGGGTGGATGGTAACCGTTCCATCAGTGAGTCCTGAGCAGGGTCCAAGAGGCAAACAAACCTCGGTAACCGCAGGATGCACAATGGATAATCAGATAGCCTTTGACGCCCTCACATCGGCCCGTGAGGCAGCACATATACTCGATGTAGATGCCGATTTCCAAAAGGAGGCAACCGATTTGCTGAGCAAGATGCCGCCAATGCAGATAGGACAATATGGTCAGCTGCAGGAGTGGCAGCAGGATGCCGATGATCCAAAGAACGAGCATCGTCACATCTCCCATCTCTACGGTCTGTACCCAAGCAATCAAATCTCCCCATTTAGTCATTCCGACCTTTTTTCGGCAGCCCACACCACCCTGCTTCAGCGAGGTGATATGGCCACCGGTTGGAGTCTAGGCTGGAAGATCAACTTCTGGGCTCGTATGCTTGATGGTGATCATGCCATGAAGATCATCCACAATATGATGCATATCCTTCCTGGCGACTTCGCCGTAAAGGACCATCCAGAAGGCCGAATCTATCCAAACCTCTTCGATGCACATCCACCATTCCAGATAGATGGTAACTTTGGTTATACAGCCGGCATCGCCGAGATGTTGCTGCAGAGTCACGATGGTGCAGTTCATCTGCTCCCTGCCCTACCATCAGAATGGAAGAATGGTAGTGTGAAAGGGTTGAGAGCCCGTGGAGGTTTCGAGGTGAATGTATCCTGGAAGGATGGCAAGCTATCAGAGGCCGAGATTATCTCCACCATTGGTGGTACCCTCCGCATCCGCTCTTATGTGCCTTTGAAGGGTGCTAATCTTAAGAAAGCATCAGGTGAATGTCCTAACGCCCTATTGGCTCCTGCCAAAGTGGCAAAACCAATTCTGAATGGCAAGGTGAACGAGGTGAATATCCCTAAGGTTTTCGAATATGATGTAGAAACCAAAGCGGGAGATAAAATCTCGATTAGTAAATTGTAATTCTGAAAGAACAAAGAGATAAGAAAATATTTTATATAGAAGAGGGTATGCCACAAGATTAAACTGCAAGACTAATACTAATTAGTAAATAAAACTTGCTCGTGGCATACCCTCTTTTAGCAGCCTAAGACATCCTCCTTCTTTCAAAGATGTCGGAGGATTATTAAAGACCGTAGAATTTGGTAGGGTTTTAAAAGTCAAACGACTGATCAGCTCCTCCAAAAGAAGAAACAGTAGCCTTACCATCCTTAATATATAGCAGCGCCATATTATTATCAGTAGCTGAGTACATACCCTTCAACCCTGGATTGCGGTCGAGAATTTCCTGCTTAGTTTTGGTATCCTCGTCGATCACCAACACACCATCTATGCGAATCCACTCAGCACCCGATGGTTTTACAGCACAAATCTCGAACTTGCCATTCTTCTTCATCTGCTGGAATACCTTCTTGCTCTTGCCAGTCATAATATACAATTTGCCATTGATAATCTCAGCAACGCCAAAAGGACGGACATGTGGCTGATCGCCATCTACTGTAGCAATCTGGTAATACTTACATTCCTTCAAAAATGACTGAACCTTGTCGATGTTCTTCTGAGCAGATGCAGCAGTTGCTGCCATCAGAAGACAAAACATAAAAATATATTTCTTCATAGTGTTGATAATAAAATAGTTTCAAGTTGCAAAAATAGAAAAAGTTAGTAAGCGTCCAAAAATGACGTATTGCTTAAAGCCTTAAAATCTGTTACTTTTGTCCTCGACTTAAATTCATACAATTTATGGAGA
>CAJOPE010000037.1 GCA_905236815.1 uncultured Prevotella sp.
CGTTCCTCGACCGCTTCGCTTGTCGAGACTCATATATTTTCAAAATCGCTCCAATTTCTTAACGCCTCGTGCGGAATGTTTTGCATTACCCCACCAAGCTCAATGGTCTTTACTACCCCTCCGGCTCCCCGATGCAAACGGAGGAGAGCAACCCCGAAGGGGGAGGATGTCTTAGCTGCTTGCTCGTGGCATCGATCATCGATCATCACTCATGACTCATGACTCATGACGCATGACCCTTGATCCTTGACTCATGACTCATGACCCATGACCATTGACTCTTGACCCATGGCTCATTATGCCTTCGGAGACGTTACCCTATCGGGGAACTGCGGGTGCTTGCACCTGCAGATAGGTAGCTGCGACTGATAAGTCGTACCTCTCTCCCTCGACAGAGGGCGTAAAATCAAAAATTGTTGTGCCTTAGTCTTAGATGTTAAGCTTTCGCTGAATTACCTTGCTAATCGTCTCAACTCTTCTTCTGCTTTTCGAGATGTCCTCATTGAAGTAATTGATATCATTGAAGAATCTCGCAAAGGCATTCTGAACATAGTTAGGACGGCGCTTGCTCTTGTCGGCATCAGGGTTTACGATTACCTTTATGCCCTCTGGCTCTATGTGAATGTCGATATCTGTTCCAGAGTTAGTAGGGTCGCCATCATAATGGATGGCACCAGGATTGTTACGATGCACATGCAACTGCTTACATCTGAAAGTCTTGATCTTTGAACTCTGATCGAGTGTCTTACTGAAAAGCTCAATGCCGATTTGAGGAGCCTCGATTAATCCAAAAGGTTCCATGATAGTAACATCCATCAGTCCATCGTGCATTGAGGCCTGTGGAGCAATGTAGGCATCGTTTCCATATTGTGAGGCATTCGCACAGGAAATCAGGTAGGCCTTGAATTTCTTAGTGCCTGTCTCGTCCTCAAGTGTATAAGTATCAGGCTCGTAGCTGAGACCCTCCTTTAAAACATTCTGTACATAAGTAATAGGTCCACGCTTTCCACTTTCAGCGAATTTCATGCTGATAAAAGCATCGAATCCCATACCGCAAGTACAGAAGAAAGGATGATCATTGATGACTCCATAGTCAAGGTCGTGAATTTCAAAGCGGTTGATGACTTCCACACACTTCTGGACGTTTAGTGGAAGCATAAGATGTCGTGCCAGACCGTTGCCCGATCCACAAGGAATAATGCCGAGTGCAGTATTGGAGTGAACCACTCCGCAAGCTACCTCGTTTACGGTACCATCACCACCAATGGCGATAACAGCATCGGCACCATTGTCTCTGGCCTCACTCGCGATTTCCTTGGCATGACCAGCGTGCTCCGTAAGGCGCACCTCATAGTCAAACCTATTTTTATCTAGGGTGTTGTCAATGATCTTCGGAATACCAGCTTTACTCGATGTACCCGAAATCGGATTCATTATAAAGACAATCTTTTTCTTCATATATGCAAAAGTAATCAATAAATCAATTCTAGTCAACAAAATCAAATAAAAAAACACTAAATTGCAACTTTCTTTGGAAAAAGTGTTTAAAATCACTTCTTTTTTGTATCTTTGCACCTTGAAAATAAAAAAGAAATAAAATACACCTATTTATAATGGGACAGTTACAAGAAAAATACAAAAACTACCGTGAACCTCAGAAATTTATGGAGGCAGATGTTTATCCATATTTTCGTGAGATCACAAGTAAGCAGGGTCCAGAGGTAACAATGGGTGGACATAATGTCCTCATGTTCGGATCAAATGCTTACACTGGTTTGACAGGCGACGAGCGCGTTATCGCAGCCGCACACAAGGCACTCGATAAGTATGGATCTGGATGTGCAGGAAGTCGTTTCCTCAATGGTACTTTGGATATCCACGTACAGCTTGAGAAGGAACTTGCAGAATTCGAGCACAAGGATGATTCCCTTTGCTTTGCTACAGGTTTTACAGTAAATTCTGGTGTTATTCCGGCAGTTGTGGGTCGTGGCGATTATCTCATCTGTGATGATCGTGATCATGCTTCTATCGTTGATGGTCGTCGTTTGAGTTTCGCAACTCAGCTTCACTATAAGCACAATGATATGGAAGATCTTGAGCGTGTACTCAAGAAGTTGCCACAGGAGGCTATCAAGCTCATCGTTGTCGATGGCGTTTTCTCTATGGAAGGCGATCTTTGCAAGTTGCCAGAGTTGGTAGAACTCAAGCATAAGTATAATTGCTCTATTATGGTGGATGAGGCTCATGGTCTTGGTGTATTCGGAGAGCAGGGTCGTGGTGTTTGTCATCACTTCGGACTTCAGGATGAGGTAGACCTTATCATGGGTACTTTCTCTAAGAGTCTTGCATCTATTGGTGGTTTTATAGCTGGTGATAGCGATACTATCAACTACCTCCGCCATACTTGCCGTACTTATATCTTCAGTGCCAGTGATACTCCAGCTGCAACAGCAGCAGCTTTAGAGGCTCTTCACATTGTTCAGAATGAGCCAGAGCGTATCGAGCACCTTTGGGATGTAACCAAGTATGCTTTGCAGCGTTTCCGCGAGGAAGGTTTCGAGATTGGCGATACAGAGAGTCCAATTATTCCTCTCTATGTTCGTGATATCCAGAAGACATTCCTTATCACTAAGTTGGCTTACGATGCTGGTGTTTTCATCAACCCAGTAATTCCACCAGCTTGTGCACCACAGGATACACTGGTTCGTTTCGCTTTGATGGCTTCACATACCAAGGAGCATGTTGAGCGTGGTGTTCAGATCCTGAAGAAGATCTTCGTGGAGCAGGGTATTATTAAGTAGAATATTTCTTCTAGTCTTTTAAGATAAGGGCTGTATCTAAAGGGTACAGCCCTTTTTTTATTTTTTCTTCTAAAAAAGTTGCAATAAGATTTGGTGGAATGAAATAAAAGTATTACCTTTGCACTCGCTAATCAAGAATGAGCGGGGTGTAGCGCAGTCCGGTAGCGCTCCTGGTTTGGGACCAGGCGGCCGCAGGTTCGAATCCTGTCGCCCCGACTCTTTTGTTGATGCAGCCTTTCGGGGTGTAGCGCAGTCCGGTAGCGCTCCTGGTTTGGGACCAGGCGGCCGCAGGTTCGAATCCTGTCGCCCCGACAAAGAGAGATGACTTAGCAATAAGTTATCTCTTTTTTCGTTATATACATAACGTATGAATTCAAAGCATATATTATATATAATAGGTATAGTGCTGCTTTCAGCATTCTCTGCTTGTACTGATGATGAAACTTTCTCAACATCTACAAGCAATCTCCTTACGTTTTCTACTGATACTGTAAGGTTGGACACTACTTTCTCGAATGTACCAACCACAGCAAAGACGCTTTGGTTGTTCAATCGCTCGGGGGCAGGTATCCGCTTATCTTCTGTCCGCTTGGAGAATGGCAATCAGTCGGGCTATCGTGTAAATGTCAATGGCACTTATCTTGGTCCCACTGTGGGCTATCAGGATCACGATATCGAAATAAGAAAGGGTGACAGCATTCGCATCTTTGTCGAGCTGACTTCTGCTTCTCAGCGTTCTGATGTTCCCCAACTTGTGGAGGATAACCTGATTTTTAATTATGAGAGTGGAGTAGAGCAGAAGGTGAATCTCAATGGCTATTCCTGGGATGCCACCTTACTTCAATCGCCAAGAATTTCCCACGATACTTTGATTTCCTCTACAAAACCAGTTGTGGTTTTTGGTGGAATGTATGTGGATAGTGCTGCAACTTTGACTTTGGGACAGGGTACTACGCTTTATTTCCACGAGAATGCAGGCTTGCATGTCTATGGAAAATTGATTTCATCGGGTACTCCAGAGAACAATGTGGTTCTTCGCGGAGATCGCATTGACCACATGTTTGATTATCTGCCATACGATCGTACACCAGGACAATGGCGAGGCATTCATTTTTATGCTTCTTCTTATGATAATCGTTTGCAGTTTACCGATTTGCATAGTGCCTATAGTGGTATCGTATGTGATAGTGCCGATATTACCCGCACGAAAGTATCGCTCTTCCAGTCCACTATTCATAATTGTCAGAATGCAGGTATTGCTACCTATAATAATAAGGTGGAGATCAGTAATTGTCTGTTGAGCAACAATGGGGGAGGATGTGCAGTCTTTAATGGAGGTGATATCAATATGAGTAATACCACTTTGGCCCAGTTCTATCCATTCTCGGCCAATCGGAAGGCGGCAATCATCTTCTCTGGCAAGCTTTATCCTTTGCAGACATTGAATGTATACAACAGTTTGATAACAGGATATTCCAATGATGAGTTGATGGGCTATCCAGGTGATACCTTCAACTATCAGTTTGTGAATTGTATCATCCGCACCCCTCGCATAACCGGAGCCGATAGTGTGAAATTCGCTCGTGTGATATATGAGGATGTGAAGGATACCACAAAATATGGCGAGAAACATTTTGTAAAACTAGATACCGATAACCTTATTTATGATTTCCATCTCGATAGTATCAGTGCCGCTATTGGTGCCGCTGATCCTGCCTCAAGCTCACAGCAAGACAGAGACGGTCGGGAGAGGGATGATAAACCGGATGTTGGTTGCTATGAATACATAAAGAAATAACGAAAACGAGAAATATGAAAGACTTAAGAATCGAGATTAGTTATAAATTTGCTCAGCCAGAGGAGTTGAGTGAGGAAGATCAGGAGTTGGTGGAGCTTGCCAAGAAGGCAACCAACAATTCTTATGCCAACTACAGTCATTTCAATGTTGGAGCTGCTATCCGACTGGAGGATGGTTCTACGATGATTGGTGCCAATCAGGAGAATGCAGCTTTTCCTTCTGGACTCTGTGCCGAGCGTACTGCAATTTTTGCTGCTCAGGCTCAGCATCCTGAACTTTCTATCAATACTTTAGCGATTGCAGCTCGTAATGTGAATGGTTTTTTGTCTGATCCAATCAGTCCTTGTGGAGCCTGCCGTCAGGTTATCCTTGAGATAGAGGACCGCTATAAGAAGCCAGTACGCATCCTCCTTTATGGTACAGAGGGAATCTACGTGTTGAATAGTGTAAAGGATTTGCTTCCTTTCTCATTTGTCGATGCAAATATGCGTTGATGCAGGAAATGAGACAACGCTTCCTGATAGTCCTGTTTCTGTTGCTTCCTCTCACTGTCTTCTCACAGCGCAATGAGGATGCCGATAAGTTGGGAATGGCGCTGGAATATTTTCAGTCGTCGAAATATCATGAAGCCTTGCTGATTTTCCAGAAACTTGCTGATCAATATCGTCTGAACCCCCGATATATGGCTTTCATTGGGGTGTGCTATTATTATGAATGGGACTATCCCAATGCCATTAAGTATTTGGATAGCTCCATTCCTCAGTTGGAGAATTTTTCACCACATGAGCGTTCGTTCTATTATTGGGCGAATGCGGAAAGTCATTTTAACCTTCAGAAATACAAAGAGTCGATTCCCTTGTATGAGCAGATGTTGAAGCTCTGCTATGAAAATGAGAAGCCCGATGCCTATTATCGTTTGGGTTTCAGCTATATGTTTGCCGAGGATTGGTATCCTGCTGCTTATAATTATCAGAAAGCGTTGGATGGCTATCTTGAACATCGTAATGTCGAGGAGAATAAGGCAAGAATTGCACAGATCCGCAATATGCTCAATGGCTGTAGGGAGCATACTGCCAAACCGATTACTTCAGAAGAGTTGAAAAAGGAGTCTTTAAAATCCTTCTCCCCACGAGAAACTGTAACTCTACCCGCTTGTCTCAAGGAGAAGTTTTGATGATTGATGTTTGATGACGGTTCATGGGTCACGAGTCATGAGTCAAGGGTCATGAGTGATGATTGATGATTGATGATGTAAGCAGAGCGAAGCCAATGCAAAACATTCCGCACGAAGGGGTCTTTAGAGCTTGCGAGAAATATGGAATCTTCTCGCATCTCA
>CAJOPE010000038.1 GCA_905236815.1 uncultured Prevotella sp.
ACATAACAGCCACAAAAGTAATCAATTTTATCGAAATGAGGAGAATAAGAATAAAATTTTTGCCACATGGTTAAACTAGTGACCCTAAAAAAGCTAAAATTTGCATGTTTCAAAAAAAGTAATTACCTTTGTCCTACCATGTTATATAAAGTTAGATATTTACTATTTGTAGTTTTAAGCATCTTTGCGATAGCCCTTATTGCCCAACCCCTTTTGCAGCGTGATTTGTTTAGAATGAATCACCTCTCTGTGCTGGATGGACTGGATAATATGCGTGTCTTTTCTATTCTTCAAGGAAAAGAAGGTGAGATGTGGATTAGTACTCGTAATGGAATCAATCGTTATAATGGTTCCACTATGCAGAACTATCACCTTGACTCTGATGAGAAGGTGAGTAATGCTGCAGGCCGTATTATTTCTTTTTGTCGGGCAAAGGATGGTTTGTTGATGGCTTATGATAACAAGGGTAATCTTTATCAATTTGATAACGCTAAGGGAAGATTTGTTTCCTATTATCAACTTCATACAGCCTTGGAAGGTGATATTAAGTTGAATACTGTTTTTTATGATGGAAACTATTGGCTTGCTTTGCGAAGAGGAGTGTATTGCTTGAAAAATAATCGTGTTCACAAAGTTTTTGGTAAGGATGAATCTAATTGTTTTACTCGCATTGGCAATACGATAGCTTCAGGCTTGAATCATGGTGTGTTGCTTATTAATTCGGGTGCTTCTGCTTCTTATCTGAGGGGTTCCGAGAAATTCAATGTTCAGTCTATTTTTTACGATTCTGCAACAGGTTATCTCTGGGTTGGAACACTAACAGATGGTGTTAGGGTATTCGATGTTAAGGCGAAACAATGGAAAGATACTCCTCAATTGCGAAATATTCCCGTAAACCCTATCCGTTCATTTGCCTTATATGATGCCACAACATTGCTAGTGGGTGTTGATGGTGGTGGTGTTTATCGTGTGGATCGCCATCTTCAGGCATCTTCGCTCTTCCTTAATGCTGAGGACGAAACGAGTAATGCGCTTACAGGTAATGGCATTTATACCATTTGTGTGGATAAGGATCGCAATATTTGGGTAGGTTCTTATACTGGAGGTGTTGATGTCGCTTATCCTAGTGTAATTGACGTTAGAATCTTTAAGCATGAATACAACAATCCTGCGACTTTGATTGCGAATAATGTGAATGATATCTGCGAAACTGCTGATGGAACTTTGTGGTTTGCTACAGATATTGGTCTTTCTATCTATCATCCTTCTACAGGAAGTTGGCATCACACCATGAGGAATGAGGTGGTTGTTACTCTTTGTGCTGATGGTGCTTCGAGTGTTTATGCCGGAACTTATGGTAAGGGTGTACTTCGTGTCAATAGCAATGGTGCTTCTAGTATTGCCTTCCCAGGTTTAAAGTCGGATATCAAGCCTAATTATATTTCTTCTCTTTATAAAGATAAGGAGGGTGATTTATGGATTGGTAATATCGAAAAGCAGTTAATTTGTATTCATAATGGTCAGCCTGTTTCTTATCCTGCTCATGAAGTAGAATGCCTCACTTCTATGCCGAATGGAAATATATTAGTAGGTTGCACCAATGGTTTCAATATTATCAATAAGCAAACAGGGAAGATGGTGCATTACTTTAGCGATAAAGAATTCCCTGGACAGGATATTAATCTGTTTATTACCTCTATTGTTCCACTTAACAATGAAAAAGTTTGGTTGGGTACTGATGGTGGTGGTGTCTATCTTTATGATGTAAAGAAACGCAGAATTCTTCGTAGTCTTTCTACAGCTAATCGTCTTCGCTCAAATTCCATATCTGCTTTGCTTCGTGATAAGGAAGGTCGTCTCTTTATTAGTTCGGATAAGGGAGTTTCTGTTTTAGCTTCAGAGCAGGCAAAGGAAACTCGTAATCTCAGTTTGGTAAAGGGCATCGAACAGGAATACAATCGTATGTCATGTGCCTCTCTTCGCGACGGTAGAATCGCTTTTGGGGGTAATAATGGTGCAGTGGTAGTTAATACTTCTCAATTAGAGAATTTACATTACAAAGCATCTCTTAGGTTTGTTCGTTTGACACCAACTTTAACAAATGGAGAGGAATTGGATGATAAAACGATAGAGGAACTTCATGCTATGCTGTCAAATGGAAGCGTGAACCTTGCTTATTCGCAGAATACATTCGGCATTTCCTTTGAATGTATCAACTATCGTTTTCAGCATGATATAGAATATCGCTATCAGCTAGAGGGATTTGATAATCAGTGGCTTTCCATGAGAGAGTTGCATGGGCTTCGTTATACCAATCTTCCTCCTGGAAATTATGTGTTGCATGTAAGAGCTCAGAGTAAAACAGATGGCCATATTCTTGATAGTAAAGATTTGGAGATATCTGTGTCAAATCCATGGTATCTCACTCCTTTTGCTCGTTTTCTCTATTTCCTTGTATTTGTAAGTTTAATATGGCTATCATGGCGTACATACAACAATCGTTTGGAGAAACGTTATTATAATGAGAAAATTAACTTCTTCATTAATACAGCTCACGATATCCGCACTCCATTAAGTTTGGTGTTGGCACCACTTAATGATATTGCTGAAGATGAGAAACTAAGTGAACGTAGTAGGGGCTTTCTAAATATGGCTCGTCGAAATGGTGAGAAACTTATGAAGATGATTAGTCAACTTCTTGATTTTCAGAAGTTTGATACGAGTAGAATGCAGTTGAGTATCCAACAGGTGAACCTTTCCGAATTTCTCGAGAAAGAGGTAGGACGATTTATTCCACTTGCTCAACAGAAGTCGTTGAAGCTCACACTGAATAGCTGTCCTGAGAAAGATACATGGATCGACTCTTCTATGGTGGAAATTATTCTCGACAATCTTATTTCGAATGCTATCAAATATACCCCTGAGGGTGGTTCTGTTTCTGTTTATGCAGAAGAGGTGGATGGAAAGGTATCTATTTCGGTCAAGGATACTGGTATAGGTATTCCGAAAAAGGATTTAAAGAAGATATTCGGCTTGTTCTTCCGTGCAGGTAATGCAGTTAATGGACCTTCAAAGGGTTCTGGCCTTGGTTTGATGATTAGTCGTAAGATGGCGGAACGTATGGGTGCTGAGTTGCGATTTGTAAGCGAAGAGGGAAAAGGAACTACTTTCACACTTGGTCCTTTGTCTACATTATTAAAAGAGGAGTTGATTTCAAAATCGGAGAAGCAGGACGATTATAAGGATGTTTCTTCTGATGCTAAATCGGAAAACTCTGTAGATAAAGTACGCGAAACTCTTCTCTTTGTTGACGATAATGAGGAATTGCGCAACTATATTCATATGGCGTATGATGGCTACTATGATATCACTAGTGTGGAGAGTGGTGAAAAGGCTCTGGAATTCCTGAAGCAAGGTGGTCTTTGCGACATTATTGTTAGTGATGTTATGATGCCTGGAATGCAAGGTGATGAACTTTGTCGACATATTAAGGAAAATAGTGATACTAGTTGGATTCCTGTTATTCTTCTTACAGCTAAGTCTGGTAAGGATTTTATGATCAATGGTTTGAATTTGGGAGCAGATGATTATATCACAAAGCCTTTTGATCCTCAGATCCTTCGCAGCAAGATTGATAGTATGCTTTCAAATCGTCGTAGGTTGAGTCGTTACTATCTTGCAAAGGCTTTATCTATGGCAGGTAAAGAGAATCTGCCTGAGGATCAGCTACCAGAGCTTGAAGAGAATTCTGCTGATAATGAATTTATCGATAAGGCAACTCATATAGTATTGGAGAATCTTTCTGATGAGACGTTTGATATAAATGCTCTTTGTCGAGAGATGGCAATGAGCCGAACTTTATTCTATGGTCGCTTAAAGACTTTGACTGGTCAGACGCCACAAGAATTTATACGTTTGATTCGTTTAGAACAGGCTTCCTCTTTGTTGAAGCAAGGTATTCCTGTTTTGGATGTTGCCACCCGAACAGGATTCTCTAATTCGAAGTATTTCAGTACCTTGTTTAAGAAGCATTTTGGTATTTCACCTAGTCAGGTGAAAGCATAAAAAAAAGAGATCTGCCTTCACAGGTTGATCTCTTTACTTAAACATTAAACACATTGTATATTATCACACACATGAAATAATCTCGTACTATATCTTAACCTCATTCTCAGTCATACCTTTGGTCTTTTTGTTTGAACCAATTTTGATAGTATGCTATGAAGTTTTATTGTCTTTTGTTTCACAAGTGCAAATATAGCTTTTTTTGTTGCATTTTATGGGTGAATTTCTGATATTTTAGGGGGACAATTTTGTATTTAGTACAAAAACTAAACAATTATGTTGTTGTGCGCCTACACAGTAATTATGAATTTGTACAAAACGATTAGTTATATCATTTTTAATGTTATCACCTTGTCTATTAAAAGGTAAGCTATTCGATGCATTTACAATAAAACAATAACATAAATGATATTTTTAAGTAGTATCATTGATGTTAAATTATCATTGTCCCTCTTTTGAAGATAACGAAATCTATAGGTTAACAACATCCTATAAGAGTACAATATTTCCAAGATAGTTGCTCGATTAATAAAATGTTGGTGGGATTTTGCTAAATGGTGATATATTATTAACCTGTTGGTGGCATTTATTTCGCTTATACTTAATCTTGTCAAATCCATAAGAATCCGTATAGGCCTTAGTTAAGACAAAGCTTGTAAATAGCTGAATCTCTATGTAGAAGAGCGTTACCTGTTAACTGATTATAACGAAAAAATGGCTTCCCCTTCTCAGGTGAAGCCATTTTGCTCATTTGTGTGATGTATAATGTCTAATGTTCTTTAGTTTTGTAATAAGTAATAAATGTAATGCGAATGTTTTAACTTTTAACAATGCAAAGATACGAAACATACATATACATTGTGTAATAAATACTGTTTTATTGAGGTGGAAATATTGTTTAATGTCTATTTTGTGCATATTGGACATGCTTATAGACGTTGTTTATGGCCGTTTTTTGCACTATCCTACTCATAGTTCTTCTGTATATTGAAAATATATTCATTTTTTATATAAAGTGATGATCTTAAGTTTATTCCACAAAAAATAGCCGTTAGTTAACTCTCTATATCTTTTTTGAAATAGAAGAGCAGAAAATGCCTTCATATTTTGATTAGTAAATTTAAAATATTATCTTTGCAAGAGAATTAAACAATAACAAGATGATTACACAAATTACTGAAAGCATTAAGTATGTGGGTTGCGATGACCCAAATTTGGATCTCTTTGAGAGTCAGTATGCACTCCCAGATGGAATGTGCTATAACTCTTATGTTATTCTAGATGAACAACCTGCTATTCTTGATACCATCGATCAGCGTTGTGAGGCAGAATGGTTGAGCAAGGTAGAAACTGCTCTCGAAGGTAAGACTCCTGCTTATCTCATTGTTCATCATATGGAGCCAGATCATTCTGCTGGTATTAAATCTCTTATCGAGAAATATCCAGATATAAAAATCGTTTGCTCTTTGGCAGCTTCAAAATTTCTTGGCCAATATAATGAAGGTGTTGATTTCACTAATCGCACAAAGGTGGTAAAGGAAGGTGAAACCCTTTCACTTGGTAAGTACACACTTCAGTTTATTGCAGCTCCTTTCGTTCACTGGCCTGAAGTTTTAATGACCTATGTTCAGGAGGATCAAGTTTTATTCTCTGCTGATGGTTTTGGCAAATTTGGTGTATATGATGCAGATGCCGACGATTGGGCTTGTGAGGCACGTCGCTACTATTTCAATATATGTGGAAAGTATGGAGCTCAGGTAGCAAAAGTACTTGATAAGGTTAGTGCGCTTCCTGGTGTGAAGGCGATAGCTCCTCTCCACGGTCCTGTTCTTGAAGGTGAGCAGCTGGCAGAATCTCTTCGTCTCTATAATATTTGGGCGCACTATGAGGTGGAAACTCCAGGTGTTTTCATTGCTTATGCTTCTATTCACGGAGGTACAAGAAAAGCTGCAGAGAAGATGCGCGAGATCCTTTTAGCTAAGGGATGTCCAAAGGTAGCTATTTCCGACCTTACTCGCGAGGATATGGCAGAGGCTATAGAGGATGCGTTCCGCTATGGAACCTTGCTCTGTTGTGCATCCTCTTATGATGCTGATGTGTTCCCACCAATGCATTTCTTCCTTCATAAATTGAACATGAAGGCTTATCAGAATCGTCGCATTGCCTTACTCGAAAATGGCACATGGGCACCTACAGCAGCTAGAGCTATGAAGGCATTGATAGCTCCATTGAAGAATATTACGCTTTTAGAGCCAGTAGTTACGATTAAGAGCCGTATGCATCAGGAGGATATCGCTAATATGGAAGCTCTTGCTGATGCTATTTTGGCTGAATAACCCATTAAGATAGTTCTTACATATAATATCCCCAGCCTGCAATCGGATTGCTGACTGGGGTTATTCTTTATGCAAACAAACTATGGTTTATAAGTATATTTTGATTTCCGGCTATAACACTCTTCGTGCTCCTTTAAATCTACTGGCATAATATCTATCATCGATACTTGAGATCTTTACTCCCCCGTGTGTACTGGAATGAATAAAGCTGAACTGTCCGGAACTATGCACCTTATATACAATTCCAACATGTCCGATGTGTTTTCCACCTCGTGAACCAGAGAAGAACACTAAATCCCCAGGTTTGATATTCTGTTTTTTAACTTTCCTTCCTTGCTGATATTGTCCACTTGAAGAACAATGTAGCTTCACATCGTGATGCTTGAAAATCCAGGAGGTGAAGCCACTGCAGTCGAAACCTCTAGGGCTTTTGCCTGACCGGCGATAGGGAGTGCCTATATAGGTTTTGGCTTTATACAGCAAACGGTCGATAAGGGAGGTCTCCTTGCGGGTGACTTCCTTCTTGTGTTTGATGGTTTTCTGGCTTCCCTTACCCTGAATAGTGATGGAAACAAAAAATAAAATTAGAAATGTTGTAACCTTTATTATAGTCGTCGTATTAATTATCATATTCACAAATTTACCACTTTTCTTCCTTTTTCGAAAATCCTTATTATGATATTTTAATTAAATTCTTCTGTGTTAGATGTACTGTAATTGTTTGGGTTTGAGTACTTTGTGAAATACTTGTAATGAATTATAATTGTTAAGTTATCAAAACGATTTCGTTTTTTATAATCTTTTTATAAATACGATGCATTGTTAGTGCATGCTAAAAAACAATTATTTCGGGTTGAAATTTATTGAGTTTACGAGTAAAATAATTACCTTTGCGAATAAATTAAATCACTAGCGAATAAATTTATTAAATGAAAAGAAGCACTTTAATTGTTGTTTTGATGTTACTACTCTCTAACTTTGATGCGTATCGATTCTACTATTGCTTCACTTAGCAAGTCGATTAAGCAGGGAAAGTAGGTATTTAAGCTGCGAGGATATGACCTTCTTGGATAGGTTTTCTCTCTTCGCTATAATGTTAATGCACAAGGTCGCACTGAGACTTGGACAAATAGTATGTGACGTTATACCCTTTTCACGATTGCCTATTGTTTCTCAAAAAATCCAAAGAAAAAGGACGGAAAATGAAAATAGGCAGATAAGCAAGCTTGTTGCAAGAAAAAAATCGTATCTTTGCAGTCAAAATTTATTTCGCAAACTATGGAATATATGTCACAAGAAGGCTATGATAAGCTCGTAGCCGAACTTCAACACATGGAAAGTGTTGAACTTCCTCAGGTAAGAAATGCTATCGCTGAAGCGCGCGACAAGGGCGACCTCAGCGAGAACTTCGAATATCATGCTGCTAAGCGTGAACAGGCTCGTTTGTTGGGCAGAATCAGTTTCAAGCAGAAAGTGCTTGCGAATGCGCGTGTAATTGATATGTCGCGACTGGCTACTGACAGTGTGCAGCTATTAAGTAAGGTGGAACTTACCAACCTTGGTAATAATGCGCGTATGACTTATACAATCGCCAATCCGCACGAGGCAAATCTTCGCGAGGGTAAGATTTCTATCAAGTCGCCTATTGCTCAGGCCTTATTGAATAAGAAGGTAGGTGATGAAGTTTCTGTTAAGGTTCCTGCAGGAATGGTTAAGCTCAGAATTGAAAGCATTTCCTTGTAGTATCTGAAATTGAGTATTGAACCTCTGGTATTTTCTAATCTCGTTCATCACTCAATATTTTATATTTTCCCCCTTTATTGTTGATGCAATGAAGGGGGAAATTCATGTTTTTATGGTATGTAATTCTGATTTTTACTCTAAATTGTTTTTTGTTTGTAGATTTACGATTACTTCGTTCTAACAGTTGTAAATCAGTTCATTTGTTAGTTTTCAAACCTTATTTGATAGCTTTCAAACCCCTTATATAATGGTTTTCCGTACATTTGCGGGCAAAAATATCCTAATAATTAAACCAAAATGAATAAAACCTTATTAAACTTAACAGGAATGGTTTGCCTTGGGGCATTGGCATTTCCTGCATTCAGTTTACCAGCCATGGCTGCTGTTGAGAATTTAGGTATCACTCAGCAGAATGGTAGGGTAAATGGTACTATCAGTGATGATGAAGGTCCAGTCATTGGCGCCAGCGTTGTAGCTAAAGGTGTTAAAGGTGCTGGTACAGTAACCGACATTGATGGTTTTTTCGACCTTAACGTTAAGCCAGGTACTATTTTGTCTATCTCTTATGTAGGTTATAAAACTATCGAAGTAAGAGCCGGAAGTAATATGCACATTACTCTCGAGAAAGACAGTAGAAATCTTAGCGAAGTAGTTGTTACTGCTTTAGGAATTAAGCGTGATCGCAAGGCCATTGGTTATGGTGTTGCCGAGATCGATGGTTCTGAACTTACAAAGGCTAAGGAAACTAACGTTATCAACTCACTTTCTGGTAAAGTTGCTGGTTTGGTTGTTCAGAATACAGCTGGTGGTGCTTCTGGTTCTACCCGTGTATTGCTTCGTGGTAATACAGAGATGACAGGTAACAACCAGCCTCTCTATGTTGTAGATGGTGTGCCATTGGATAATACAAACTTTGGTAGTGCAGGTACAGCTGGTGGTTACGACCTTGGTGATGGTATTTCTGCTATCAACCCTGATGATATCGAGAATATGTCAGTATTGAAGGGTCCTGCAGCTTCTGCTCTTTATGGTTCTCGTGCTTCTCACGGTGTTATCCTCATCACAACTAAAAAGGCTTCTAAGGATAAGGTAGCTGTTGAATACAACGGTTCTCTTACTTTCGATACTCAGTTGGCTAAGTGGGATGATATCCAGCAGGTATATGGTATGGGTAACAATGGTCAGTATCTGGCTTCTACCACATCAGGTACCAACATGAACTGGGGTCCTAAGGCTGATGACTATATGGTAAGCTATTTCGATGGCCAGTCTCGTCCATTCCAGATCTATAAGGACAATACATCTAACTTCTTCCGCACAGGTGTAACTGCACAGAATACAGCAATTCTTTCTGCAAGTTCTGGTAAGACAGGTGTTCGTTTCTCTGTAACAGATATGAGAAACAAGGATATCCTTCCTCAGACACACATGAACCGTGATAACTTCACTCTTCGTGCAAACACATCAGCAGGTCCTGTAGATTTCGACTTCTCTGCAAACTATACACGTGAGAAGGTTCAGAACCGTCCTGCTTTGGGTGACTCTCAAAGCAACGTTGGTAAGAACTTGATGACTCTTGCTAGTACTTACAATCAGGCTTGGTTGCAGCACTATCAGAATGAGGATGGTTCTTATGCAAACTGGAACGGTCTTGATCAGTATAACAAGAACCCATACTGGGATCTTTACAAGAACAACAATACCTCTGATAAGGACGTATTCCGTTTCACAGGTAAGGCTATCTGGAATATCATGAACGGTTTGAAGTTGCAGGGTACTATCGGTACAGACCTCAACAAGATGACCTTCACCGATTTCGTTGCAAAGACAACTCCAGGTAACTCAGCTGGTACATTTACAGATAAGGTGTTCAACAACCGTACATTGAATGCAGAGTTGCTTTTGATGTTCAACAAGGCATTCGGTGATTTCGATGTAAACGCTAACTTTGGTGGTAACATCTTCCGTGTAAACAACAAGACTACAACAATGACTGGTCTTGGTCAGCAGATGAACGAATTGCAGACAATTATGAACTATAGCGAGCAGCATGTAGTTCCTGATACATGGAGAAAGAAGATATACTCTCTCTATGGTAGTGCAAGCGTTGGTTACTTGCATACTTACTACTTGGAGGGAACTCTTCGTGGTGATAAGGCTTCTACACTTTCTGCTCCTGGATTTACTGCTCATAATACTTATGTATATCCATCAGTTTCTGGTAGTATCGTATTCTCAGAGTTCTTGAAGAGTAAGGATATTATCAACTATGGTAAGGTACGTGCTTCTTGGGCAAAGGTAGGTAGTGATACCGATCCATACTTGATGGCATTGAGCTATGCAACTGCTAAGTACAACTATCCAGGTGCTACTATCAGTATGATTAATAACTTCACTATGCCAAATAGCTCTTTGAAGCCAACAATAACCTCTTCTTATGAACTTGGTTTGGAAATGAAGTTCTTTAATAACCGTTTGGGCTTAGACTTCACTTATTACAACCAGAACTCTAAGGATCAGATCATTAACATGCCATTGTCTCCAACCTCAGGTTATGAGAGAGCTATGATCAATGCTGGTGAGATTCAGAACAAGGGTGTTGAGCTCGCTTTGAATGGTCGTGTTCTTCAGATGAAGGATTTCGCTTGGGATATGGGTGTAAACTTCTCAAAGAATGTTAACAAGGTTAAGTCTTTGACTAGTTCTATGGATTACTTCGAGCTTGAGAAGGCTACATGGTGTGGTGTTTCTGTAGGTGCTCAGGTAGGTGAGAACTATGGTAGTATCATCGGTAAAGACTTCAAGCGTACTGAGGATGGTCAGATTTTAATCAATGCATCAACAGGTATGCCAATCGTTGATGACCAGACAAAGGTTCTTGGTAATGCAACTTGGGATTGGACAGGTGGTATGTATACTACCTTTACATATAAGAACTTCCGCCTTTCTGCTACATTCGACGTAAAGGTTGGTGCTGACCTCTTCTCAATGTCTATGCGTTCAGCATATCAGACAGGTAAGGCAAGTCAGACACTTGAAGGTCGTCAGGAATGGTATGCTTCTGAAGAAGCTCGTGTAGCTGCAGGTAAGACAATCGAGCAGTGGCGTGCAGAAGGTAATGCAAAGGGTTATATTGTACCTGGTGTTATCCAGAATGCAGATGGCTCATATAGTCCTAACACAATCCCTGTTAATCCAGAGAGCTATTGGAAGAGTGCTGCCGATAACGCACCTTCAATGTTCATCTACGACAACTCTTATGTAAAGTGCCGTGAGATTACTCTTGGTTACAACTTCCCATTGAGCATGCTTGGTAGCTTTGTTAAGGGACTTAATGTGTCATTCGTAGCTCGTAACCCATTCATCGTTTACAAGAACATTCCTAACATCGACCCAGACTCAGGTTACAATACATCTGGTCTTGGCTTGGAGTATGGTTCTTTACCATCACGTCGTAGCTATGGTATTAACGTAAATCTTAAGTTCTAAGTAATCTAAAAAGACAACAATGAAAACATTCATTAATAAATATATAAAGAAAAGTGGTCTTTGTCTTGCGATTGCATTGCCACTCGCGGGCGGAATATTGGCCTCTTGTAGCGACGAAGACTTTGCTAACTTCAATATTGATAGTAGTAAGAGCGCTACTGTAGATCCAAACAACCAGTTGACTACTGCTTTGCTGCAGACTTATGGTGACTTTAGCTTGATGGATACCTATCGTAGCTACATCACTGGTTTCACACAGCACTTTGCTGGTGCCTGGAATGTTACCAACTATGCAGGTAGTGTTCACTATAACGACGATCAGGCTCGTCTTCTTTGGGATCGCTATTATTCAGTTTCTATTAAGAACCTCGTTGATGCTATCAGCAAGACAGAGGACAAGCCAAACTTGAATGCAGCTTTGCGTATTCACCGTGTATATTTGATGTCAGTTCTTACTGATACTTATGGTGATCTCCCATGCTCTGAGGCAGGTAAGGCTTATTCTGATGGTATCTTGAATCCTAAGTTTGATACACAGGAAGAAATCTATAACTGGTTCTTCACAGAGCTTGAGGCTTGTGTAAATCAATTAGGCACAGGTACTGATAAGATTTCAGGCGATGTTACCAGTCTTGCTGGCGACCCTGCACTTTGGCAGCGTTATGCGAACTCTCTTCGTGAGCGTTTTGCAATGCGTATTTCAGATGTAAATTCAGCTAAGGCTAAGGAAGAATTTGAAAAAGCTGTTAAGGATTCTCATGGTGACCTTTCTGGTACTAATCAGGATGCTTATGTAGTTTATTCAGATAATCCTTTCACACTCTATAAGGGTGCAGAGGAGTACGATTTCCGTGTAAATGCTTTGGGTGAAATCCTTTATGGACAGGATCCTACATCTCCTACATTTGTGAGCAGCACAATGTTCCAGCAGATGCAGAAGACCAATGACCCACGTCTCTATCGTATCTGCCGTCACTATATCAATACAAAGCGTGCAGAGACAAAGCCAGATTATGAAGAGAACCATGACTTGACAGATGATGTTGTTGCTTATCTTGAGCGTACAAATCAGACAGAAGCTCCTTGTAATCCAGGTGCTGCATGGTGGAATAACTGGGTAAATGCTCCTGCTAATTCTGATATTCCTGGTTTGGAGAAGATTGTTAAGAATAATCCAGAAGCTGGTTATGACCAGAACAACTTCAATGCTCGTTTGCTTCGTCCTGCTTTGAATATCGATTTCGAAATGCCACAGACTCCTGGTGTACTTATCACTAGAGCTGAGCTCGATTTCCTCAAAGCTGAGGCTAAGACTAAGGGTTGGAATATCCCAGGTAACTCAGATGCTGAGGCTTTCTATGAGGATGGTGTCTTGAAGTCAATGCAAATGTTGAATGAATTCTATTTGAAGGGTGATCAGAAGCTTACTGCTGATGAGATCAACAACTTCATCAAGAAGAACCCTCTTGGTAACAATCCTAAGGAGACAATCAACACACAGGCTTGGATTCTTCACATGATGAACCCAGCTGAAGCTTGGGCAAACCTTCGTCGTTCAGATTATCCTGTTTTGAAGGATCGTGCTAAACTTGAGACATTCGGTGATTTCACTTATGATGATGAGAACCTTCAGACTCCTGTTCGTTTGCGTTATCCTATGCTTGAGGGCAAGTATAATACAGCTAACTATAAGGAGGCTATAGATCGTATGGGTGGCAAGGATGACTGGCACCATCGCCTCTGGTGGGATACTGCTGATATCAATGTAAAGTAATCCCTTCAGTACATTAATAATCAATTAATAATACGCAGAATTATGAAATTCAATAAAACCAAAAATATAGCACGTCGTGCCATGGGATTGTTCCTCATGTTCTCTGCTGCCATGGCATTCAATGCCTGTTCATCAGATGAGGAAGCTTTCTTCACAGCCGAGGAGAATGATTCTCCACGTATTCTGAATACGGATATTCCTGAGTGGAGTAACGGTGAGCCTGCAGTTCTTACTTCAGTTTCATTGCCTAATAATTTCGCATTCAAGGTGATTGCTACTCCTATTCATTATACTACAGTAAAGTGGTATCTTGATAATGAGTTGATTTACGAGGGTGACTCTATTGACCAGAAGGTTCTTGCTGGTAACTACGAGTTGAAGATCGTTGCAACAACTACAAAGGGTAAGGAAACATCTCGTACATGTCGCCTTATTGTAAATGCAGCTGAGGGTGATCCTGTTATGGGTACAAAGGCTAAGGAACTTTGGGTAGCTCCAGGTGCAACAACAACTGTTCACGGTGGTCAGAACCTTGATAAGGTTGCAAAGATTAAGATTGGCGGTGTTGAGGCTACTAACGTAAAGGTTGCTGGCGATGCTGTAACATTTACTGTTCCTGCATCTCTTGCAGAAGGCAAGTATCGTATTGTACTCGAAGGCGCTGATGGCGCTCAGTATGGTGGTGGTCAGATCACTGTAACTAAGGAAGCATTCCCTGATAAGAGCGAAACTCTTTGGGAAGGTGAGTTCAATGTAACATGGGATACTCCTTTCAAGGAACTTCAGAATACATTCCTCGATCATGCTAAGGCTGGTACTATCCTTAAGGTTTATGTTTCAGGTAATGGACAGGGTACTGCAACTACTGCTTGGTGGAACAACCTCCTTACAGGTAAGGGTGATCCAAATCGTGGTGATATTATGATCAGCGGAAGCATGGTTCTTGAATATGAGCTTACCGACTTCTCTATCAAGCTTATGAAGGAGCAAGATGGTTTCTTTGTAGTTGGTAATGGATATACAGTTAAGAAGGTTACAGTTGAGTAATCAACTGAGAATTATAGATTAGGTAAAATTCGGGAGTCAGTCCCTCAATAGGGGCTGGCTCCTTTTCAGTAAAAAGATTCGCTAACAATAAAAAAATTAGGAAATCGATTATGAAGAAAACACTTCTTTCAGTCCTCTTCCTTTCGAGCGTATGCGCTATGCAGGCTCGACCAGCGCAACAGGATGCAAAAATTGAGAATCAGGTAAATGCTCTGCTTGGTAAACTCTCTCTCGAAGAGAAAGCAGGACAGATGATTCAGCTGGTTACCGACCTCTTTGGCTCTAACGATGCCAAGGGTGTCTTCCATATTGACGAGAAAAAAACAGACTCTATCTTTAATAACTATAAGGTAGGTTCTATTCTTAATGCACCGAATACAGTATCGCCTACAGGTAAGCAGTGGGAAGACTATGTTGCTCGCATTCAGAAGGTGAGCATGAAGCGTCTTGGTATCCCATGTTTGCTCGGTCTTGACCAAAACCATGGATCCACCTATACTTCTGATGGAACTCTTTTCCCTCAGAATATTAATATGGGTGCTTCCTTTAATCGTCAGATCACCCGTAAGGCTGCAGAAGCGACATCTTATGAAACAAGAGCTGTAAGCATTCCTTGGACTTTCAATCCTACAGTCGACCTGGGTAGAGACCCTCGTTGGCCACGTATCTACGAGAACTATGGCGAGGATGCTTTGATGAACGCTATTCTAGGAACAGAGGCGATGTTGGGCTTCCAGGGTGAGGACCCTAACCACATTGATCAGCAGCATATCGCAGCTTGTATGAAGCACTATATGGGTTATAGTGTGCCTTGGACAGGTAAGGACCGTACTCCGGCTTTCATCTCTCCAGCAGAACTCCGTGAGAAGCATTTCGCTCCATTCCTTGAGGCAATCAATAATGGTGTGCTTTCTGTAATGGTGAACTCTGCTTCTGTAAATGGTATGCCTGTTCACGCCAACCGTGAACTCCTCACCAAGTGGTTGAAGGAAGAGACAGGTTGGGATGGTATGCTCATTACCGACTGGGCAGACGTTAACAATTTGTGGCAGCGCGAAATGGTTGCCAAGGATAAGAAGGAGGCTCTTGCAATGGCCATCAATGCAGGTATCGATATGGTGATGGAGCCATACAATGCTGATGCTCAGCCACTCATCGTTGAATTGGTAAAAGAGGGCAAGATCTCTCAGGAGCGTCTCGATGATGCTGTTCGCAGAATCCTTCGCATGAAATTCCGTCTCGGTTTGTTCGAGAATCCAGCACAGAAACTTAAAAAATATCCTAAGTTCGGCGGCAGCGAGTTCGCTCAGCTCTCTTACGAGGGTGCCCTTGAGAGTGAGATTCTGCTCAAGAACCAAGATAATATTCTCCCAATCGCAAAGGGAAAGAAAATCCTCCTCACAGGTCCTAACGCCAACAGTATGCGTTGCTTGGATGGTGGATGGAGCTACACTTGGCAGGGTCATCGCACCGATGAGTTTGCAGGCAAGTACAACACCATCTACGAGGCATTCTGCAATAAGTATGGTAAGGAGAATGTAACCTTGGCGCAGGGAGTAACCTATAACCAGGGTGGCAAGTATTTCGAGGAGAATCAGCCTGATTTCGCATCAGCTGTTGAGGCTGCAAGCAATGCCGATGTTATCGTTGCTTGTATCGGTGAGAATTCTTACACCGAAACACCTGGTAACTTGAGCGACTTGCATCTTTCTGCTAACCAGCGCGAGTTGGTTAAGCGTCTGGCTGCAACCGGCAAGCCTGTAGTATTGGTACTCAATGAGGGCCGTCCTCGCATCATCGCCGACATCGAGCCTTTGACAAAGGGTGTCATCGACATTCTTCTTCCAGGAAGCTTTGGTGCAGATGCTTTGGCCGACCTTATTTCTGGCGAGAAGAACTTCAGCGCAAAGTTGCCTTATACTTATCCAAGCGAGATCAACAGTTTGGCTAACTACGACTTCAAGAAGAGTCAGGAAGTTGGCACTATGGCTGGTGCATACGATTATGATGCAAAGATCACACAGCAGTGGGGCTTCGGCTTCGGTTTGAGCTACACCACTTATAAGTATAGCAACCTCCGTGTTGACAAGACACACTTCAACAGCAACGATGTTTTGAAGGTAAGTGTAGATGTTACCAACACCGGCGATAAGGCTGGTAAGGAGCCTGTTTTGCTTTATAGCAGCGATGTTATTGCAAGCATGGTGCCAGATGGTCGTCGCCTCAGAGCTTTCGATAAGATTGAGTTGAATCCAGGCGAGACAAAGACCGTTACCTTCGATTTGAAGGCATCCGACCTTGCTTTCGTTGGTTTCGATGGCAAGTGGGTACTTGAGGAGGGTGATTTCAACCTCATGGTAGCTAACTTGCAGCAGAGCATTACTTGCGATGCTACCCATAAGTGGGAAACAGCTAATAAGTAATGTAGTAAAAGAATATGTATTTTCTAAATAGTAAAAACATCCTTTTAGGATAAAGAAAAGCTCGGCATGTGAATGTCGAGCTTTTTAATTATAACGTTAACTTAAAGAACAAGCATCTCGCTTGTTATTGCTGTCGCAAATTCCACTTGGAATTGTCACTCTTGAAATCATATTCTGCAAGGGTAGGGGTACTGTCGCCTGCCGAATAGATGCAATAGTGCTTGTTGATGCCTTCCATACCAGGAATCACCTTAGGCATAATGCGGAAAGTGCCATCGGTGAGCTGTTCGATTCTCCAGAGTTGCTCGTCCGCACCAGTGTATTCAGGCACCGATGTCAGTTCCTTATTGGCGGTTGCAGCGAGTGCACGGTTGGTACCTTCGATTATAATCTTGTAGTAAGGTCCTCCAAGATAGCCGCCCTTTCCCTCGGCAGGAGCAATCATCCAGCGCTGGTTAGGATGGAACATGTAGTCGTTGCAGCGGATGCCAATCTCGCCCTGAGGCCATTTGCCGATTACATCACTCAACTGCTGACTTGCGATTGGTTTTGCCTTGGTGGTGTCGCGTTGTCCCCATGGAGCACGCTTCTGTTCGATTCTGGTGAAATCGGTTGCGAGCTCGAGCGCATAACCTCTGCGCTCCGATTCGATTTCATAGACACCAGCCTTGAAACGATCGCCAGCCTTTGGCCAGCCGTTTTTCCAAATCAACGGGCGGATACCCAATACCGAGCGACCACTCTGGTCGAAATCAGCCTCGTAATGACAACTCATGATCTCCACGCCCTCGTCGATGATAGTTCTTCCGAAGTGTCCAGGACCTACCACTCTGTCGCCACCGGCGATGACCATCTTGCCACCACCAGCCAGCATATCGCGACCAACGTTGTCGATGAAAGGTCCGTTAGGACTTGTTGAACGGCCAGTTACAATATTATAGGTAGAGTTCACACCATCGCAGCATGTGCCGTGAGTACCCAGCAGATAATAATAGCCGTCGTGGTAGATCATATCCGTAGCCTCGCAGTCGATAGCCACATCCTTTTCCACATTGCCAGCCACACGCTTTCCCGTGTTAGGATCAATCTCAATCTGTCGGATATTTCCCCAATAAGTACCATACGTCACCCACATTCTTCCCGTTTTAGGGTCGATGAACAAGCTAGGGTCGATAGCATCGCAATCCTCCAAACCATCGGAATTTGCCACTTCGATAGGCTCGGTGTATTTGAAGTCAGGCGAGTTAGGATCGAGTGTCTTATTCCACATCGTCAGGATGCGGCCATTGTGTCCACCCATCAAGCCGCCACCCGTAGCGCCATAAATCACTAGATAGCGGTCGCCAATCTTCATGGCATCCGGTGCAGCACCACGTCCAGGGCGCACTGCTCCTTCTTTCCAACTCCAGCCATCAGCCGAGATCAAGCCGCCGCCACCCGTTCCGAAGGTATAATATTTACCATCACATTCCACGATGGTCGATGGGTCGTGTATATAGGGCTCACCAGTCTGTGCAAAACCCTGCGCAGAGAGCGCGAGGGCGAATAACAAAGATAGATTTCTGTATTTCATGATAAAGAATTTTTTTATTTAGTTTTGAGGGTATAATCGGTGATGGCATTGCCCTTCTCGTCGATGAAGCGGGCGCACATATCGCTCATGCCAGGACCATTGATAACTGCTACGCGAAGAATGTTTCTGCCTTTCTTCAGTGTGATACGGTTCGACATACCGTCGTCTTTCACCATTCTTCGGTCGCTTTCCAGCGTGAGCACCTTCTCACCATTCAGCCACCACATAGAGGCACCGTTCGAACCTGCAGCAAGTCTCACATTCTGATGCTCCTCCTCACAGTCGATGATGGTGGTTGCCCAGAAGAGCACGCTATACATCTGCTTCTTCATGCCCGATGCAAAGCGGAAGAGCTTGGTATTGAAGCGTTTGCTGTCGAGAGCATGCCACTGCACTGTCTGCTTTGTAGCAGCAATCTTCACCTTCTGCCCGTCTTTAGGGAACTTGCTGAATTGACCAGGATAGTATTCTTTTTCCAGTTCTTTCGGCATAAATTCGTAGGAGAAGCTCAAGTTACTGCTGTATTCCTTCATTGTCTTCTTGCTGATAGGCTCCAGCAACAGCCATCTGCGTATGAAGCCATCCTCATCAGGAGCAGCAGTTGCCGAAGTAGCCTTCTCGAAATAATCCTCGAGCAGTGGAGCCTTTGGCATTTCCTCCTTCTCGCCGAGGAAACGCATCCAGTCAATCTGCACATCGCCCGACAGACAAGTTACCTCGATATCACCTACACCCTCTGGAATTGCCTTAGTCGCAGTGTATTCCTCCGACATTCTCACTGCATTCACATCCATTGTGGCAATCTGCTTCTTGTTCACCTTTATAGCAATCGTACCGTTGCCCTGGGCGCGCACCACAGCCACCGGTTGAACTCTTGCGAAGTCCACATCATTATAACGCACGGTGGCACCCTTCTTCAGAGCTACCTGCCATCCCATCTGAGGCATCATGCGGAAAGTATAGTCAACCTTGGCGTCGCCCGAGATACTGCTATAGCGGTCAATCTGAATCGGTTTGGTCGCCTTGCTGATGCCCACACCTCTCAGGGTAGGCTTCACCTCCTGGATAGTGCCATCGGCATTGAAATTCAGTTTATCGATGCACACCGAGCGGTTCTTGTCGAAATCAGGCGAATAAGCATTATTGTGATAGAAGAGATACCACTGTCCCTGATAGTTCACAATGCTGTGATGATTTGTCCAGCACTTGTTGGCGTGCTCCGCCATGATGATACCCTTGAAATTCCAAGGACCCAGAGGGTTATCACTCATCGCATAGGCAAGCGTCTCCGTACCGTTTTCCTTTCTCACCCAAGGGAAGGTGAGATAGTATTTATCATCTTTCTTGAATGCGAATGGACCTTCCTTGAAGCCTTCAGGTAATCCCTTCATCTCGTCGCCAGCCACCTTCATCGGCGGCATCTCCTGCGTTTGTCCCTCACGTTTCGGGAACTTTACCTCCTTCAGTTCGCCATCTACCTCGGTGAGGTTATCCTTCAGTTTTGCACCGCGGATGCCCATACCTCCCCAGTAGATATACGCTTTGCCGTCATCATCGAGCAGCACACAAGGGTCGATGCCCGAGATGCCCTTGATAGGTTGAGGCAGACAAGTGAAAGGTCCGGCAGGATTTGTGGCAGTAGCCACACCGATACCGAAGCCCATACCATTTTTCGGAGCATTTGGGAAGAAGAAATAATATTTGCCATTCTTATAGACACAATCAGGCGCCCACATCGAATAACCGTTTGGTTTACCCCAAGGCACATTCTCCTGTGAGAGAATCACGCCATGATCTGTCCAGTCGACAAGGTTCTCCGAAGAGTAAACATGATAGTCGGCCATGCAGAACCAATCCTGTCGCTGACCAGCAGGAGCCTTGATGTCGTGAGACGGGTAGAGGTATATCTTGTTATTAAACACGCGAGCCGTAGGGTCGGCAGTGAACAGTTCACTGATGATAGGATTTTGTGCCTGCGCCGTTGCCGCTATCGAGGCAAGCAGCAAGCCCAAAGCATGTCGCCCTACATTGTAGAATAAATGGTTTTTCATTGTTCAGGAATAGTTATTTCAAAATGTATGATGCAAAGATAACCTTCCTGTTTTGAATATTCTTTCAGCAGTGTATCAAAAACATATAGAAATGTTTCTAAGGTAGATTGTTATTATATAGGTGGAAAAAGCTACGATGCGATATAGGAATTGGTCGATAAAATTTTCTGTAAGTTTTAATATTCCATTTTATTAACCCCTATAGAATATGCCCATGAAGAACGAGCAAAAAAAATCCCCCCGCTCGAAAGAGTGGGGGGAAGTATATGGAGGGCTGTGTCGGAAAGTATCGAAACAAATAATTTCTTAAAGTAAATAAACCTGGCCGAAATCAGCCCTCCTTGAAGAGTCAGGGGGACCTCCCTCGCGGGAGGTTTTTATTATATCTGAACTAGATTTTATTTCCATCCAGGGTTTTGCTTCAAGTTAGGATTGTTTGAAATGACAGTCTCTGGGTAAGGGAATAGTCTGCACTTTTCCTGCCATCCAACTTCAAATCCAGCATCCTTTGCTTCATGAGTGTGAGTGATATAGAAACGGCTATTAGCTTCGTCACCATGTTCCCAAACTATGTTTTCATCACTTGCTTTAGGCTTGCGGAATACCTTGTCATATAGGTGTGGTACAGCACTTCCTTGATTTTTCAAGTGTGTTAAGCATTCCTGATCGTAAGTTGAGTTGTCAAGAGTTACCCAGCGCATGATATCTTGGTAACGACATCCTTCGAACCAAAGCTCAAATGATTTCTCTTTCTTAAGAACATCCAAATCTACAACATCGCTGACTGTCTTAGAGCCTGCACGTTCCTGAATCATGTTTACATACTTCTTTGCTTCACCTGCATCACCTGTACGAAGACAGCATTCTGCATAGTTAAGAAGTACTTCTGCATAGCGCATAACGATAACATTATTCAGACGGCCATTGTCACCATACTGACCACCATCATTACAGTCACTTCCGCGCATAATGATTTTGAATGGAAGATAGAATGATTGTCCATAAAGGCCATTTACAGGGTCTTTGATACCAATCTTGTCTGATTTCTGTTTTTCTTCAAGACTCATATTGTTAAGTGCTGGATCCTGATATTCCATATCCTTGATACCAGAAGTAGCGTATACAGCATCGTCAATATGCATAAGAGTCGCCTTGAAACGTGGAGAGTTTCCGTCATTCTCATGGAAAGCTTCGCCATACCACTCAGGAATACCGATTGATCCCCATCCATCAATGCCACAGTATTTCTTGTTAGGGTTGGTTGCAAAGTTTCCTGCACGCCAGTTGAATGCGTTAGATTCCATCCATGTAGAGTGGATACCAACACCGCCCCACCAGTCAGTAGCTTTGTTGTACTTGAAGTTTACCTCAAAGATCTTCTCTGGACAACCATCACCTTCAACATGGAAGAGGTTAGCGAACTGATCTGAAGGAACCAATGCGTACTTTCCAGAATCAATGACTTTCTTTAATGCTTCTTTTGCCTTGTCAAACTGACCAGCAAACATATAAGCCTTACCTATCAAGGCATTAGCAAATCCCTTAGTTACGCGATAAGCACCTTCTTTATCTTCTGTGCTCTTACGTTCCTGAAGGTCATTTAGTGCTTGCTCACATTGTTGTGCTACCCACTCAAAATATTGCTTTTGAGTCATTTCGCTATTGGTTGGCAAAACATCTGTACCAATGATATGATCTATCAATGGAGGTTGACCCCAATAGCATGCCAGCAAGAAGAAGTTATATGCACGAAGTACTCTTGCTTCTGCTACTGCCTGTTTCTGGAAGTCAGTTTTTGGCTCTTTAAAATTATCCAAAATAAGATTGTCCTTATAAATAGAGAAATATAGGAACTTATAATGGTAGTCTATAGCCTCAGGTGTGTGTTGGAAACGGAATTCGTCTACAGTTCCGCCAAATTCATGGTCACCATACATACCACCGCCATAATTTACGTCGTCACCAGGATGGTTAGCTAACACCTTTGCTGGTGTATAGATACCTGGGCCTTCGCCGTTACCACGGCTTTCTGTATAAAGTTCAAAACCCTCATATGCAGAAGCAAGAGCTTGCTCACAGTCTTCATCATTTTCGTAGAAACTATTGATAGTGACAGATGCTTTCTGTGGAATATCAAGTTTGTCCTCACATGATGTAAATGCTATACCTGTTGCAAGTGCTAGCATTGGATAATAAATTTTTTTCATCGTTATCAAAGATTAAATGATTAGAATGTTAAGTTTACACCAAAGACAACCTTCTTAGATGTTGGATAGTTACCATTATCAAAGCCACGAGAAGCACCACTATTGAGAGAAGATGTCTCAGGGTCAGCTCCAGGATAGCTTGTGAATGTAAAGAAGTCGTCTAGTGAAACTGAAAGACGAAGCTGGTTGCACATAAACTTCTTTGTGATTGAAGAAGGAAGTGTATATCCTAATTGGATCTGCTTGATCTTAAAGTATGAACCATCAAATACGGCAGCATCAGAACTGAAGAATGTCCAGTCAGTAGCAACTGCCTTCATGTCAGGGTACTTTGCATTGTCACCTTTTTGCTTCCATGAATCTTTCCAATATGTATCAATACCATTAATCTGTGGACGGTCTGCTGAAACCATCAAGTTGTAAATCTTGTTGCCAGCAGCACCAGTGCCAAACAAGGTAAAGTCAAAACCTTTATATTCAAGGTTCAGAGTGATACCGTATGTTAACTTAGGAATAGCTGCACCAAGATCCTGCTTGTCTATTTCCTGAGGAGCAGATGTAATATTTCCATCCTTGTCATAATACTGTGGCTTACCTGTTTCTGTGTTAACACCAGCATATTTAAAACCACGGAAGTACCAGATTGTATGACCTGCCTCAAAAGTTGGCTGAAGCTTGTTGTTGAAACCGCTGATACCTGTCTCGTTATAACGAGTCAGCATTGAGTTTACTTTCTGAACTTCATTCTTCAAGGTTGAGAAGTTGGTATTTACACTATATTTCAAGTCACCGATGTGATCCTGCCATCCAAGTTCGAGGTCGATACCTGTATTAAGAACCTCACCTGAGTTAACTGTTGCTGTTGCGAAACCTACTTCTGGGAGAGGTGGAATGTTTACGAGAAGATCTCTTGTAATCTTACGATACCAGTCAAAACCAAGAGTTAAACGGTTGTTAAGCAAACGAGCGTCAAGTCCGAAGTCAACCTGCTCTGATGTTTCCCAAGTAAGGTCAGGATTAGCTAAACCTGAAGGTGCAGCACCTGTAGTCGCATCGTCGTTAAAGCAATAGTATCCACCGATAGAAATTGTAGGATTGTATTTGTAACCGCTAAGTATGTTAACATTACCATTCTTACCCCAAGAAGCACGTAACTTCAAGAATGAAACAAGATCACTGTTTACTGCGTTCTTGAAGAACTCCTCATTGCTGATAGCCCAACCTGCAGAGAGTGAAGGGAATGTACCCCAACGCTTGTCTTCCATCAACTTAGAAGAGTCAAAAGCATCACGACGTATGTTGAACTGGAAGAAGTATCTGCTATCGAATGAATAATTCAAACGACCAAAGTATGAAAGCTCTGTTGCTTCACCAGGAAGATTGTTTGCTTTCAAGTGAGCGATACCATTATCATTTAAGCAGTCGATGTAGCGGAAACCATCTGCACCGTGGCGCTTCAAAATTTCACCGCTGCTACCTGGATTTCCATCCTTAGGCTCTACGGCTGCATCTGAAGAGGATACTGAGGTGTTGTCCCAATGATTCTTTGTGAATGACATACCAATCATGGCTCCTACACTGTGTTTGCCAAACTCTTTGTTGAAGTTCAAGAAGTTTTCCCACTGATAATATAGACTTGCGTCTGTATTGGCAGAAATACTGTATGAACTGTTGTTTGCCATTGAAGACAACCACCAAGGCTTGCTGTAATCATGGCTGTTTCCGTTAGAAATACGATAACCTAAACGAGATGTAAATGTCAACCAATCAACTGGTGTGATATCTGCTGAGAGTGTACCACGAATATTGATTCCTTCACTTATTGCATTTTGACGGTCGCGCATAGCAAGAGGGTTACCTGTTGCATCTTCAACATATTTTGATGTGCCATACCAAATTGGATTAGCATCTGTGTAGCCAGGAGCTGTCATAACATATCCATGTGGATCCCAGTGCTTTCCATATACCCACTGATCTTTCATACCTTTACCCATATCGTCAAGGTTATATACATAAGCAGGTGTAAGAGGATCGATAGATACTACAGAGTTGAGGAATGACTGATAACCATTACCTACAGCTCTTCTTCTCCATTTCTCAAATGAAGCATTGTTGCTAACTTTTAACCATTTGTAGAAATTATATTCAGCATTTACTTGTGCGGTGAAACGCTTGTAAGTATCCTTGTCGCCTTTTACGATACCGTCATTGTCAACAAGACCTAAACCTACAAGGAACTGTCCCTTATCATTACCTCCTTCAACAGAAAGGTTATGCTGGATGCTCCAACTGTTATCAAATACTTCATCATACCAGTTAGTGTTCTGTCCCTGATACTTATTTGATTTCAATAAGTCGTCGTTAATATATCCAATATATTTCTGATAATCAATATATTCGTTGGCGTCAAACAACTCAGCTTTCTTGCCAAGTGATTGACTAGCAGCTTTTAATGAATATGTGATACGAGCACCACCCTTTGCGCCATTCTTTGTTGTGATTAAAACAACACCATTACCAGCTTGAGCACCGTAGATAGCTGCAGAAGCGGCATCCTTTAGGATTTCCATTGATTTAATCATAGATGGGTCCAAATACTGGATGTTGTCTACTTTCAAACCATCAACAATCAAAAGTGGGCTAAGGTTACCAGAGTTTGAAGAATAACCACGTACACGGATTTCAGCACCAGCACCTGGGGAGCCACTGTTAATAATCTGTACACCAGTTACTTTACCCTGAAGTGCAGCACCTGCATCAGATGTTGAAAGGTTTTTGATGTCGTTGGCGTTTACAGAAGCAATTGCACCTGTTAAATCGCTTTTCTTCTGAACACCATAACCGATAACTACAACGCCATCCAAAGTTTTGCTGTCTTCTTCAAGGGTTACTTCTACATAAGATTTTCCGTTAATACTGACGGTTTGTGAGGCCAAACCGATATAAGAAACGGTCAATCTACCATTTGCAGGACAGGAAATACTGAAATTTCCATCGAGGTCAGAGGTTGTTCCATTTCGAGTTCCTGTTACAGTTACGTTAGCACCGATAACAGGCTCGCCATTCGCATCCTTGACACTACCTTTCACTATACTCTGGGCAAAGCCAGCTAGTGAGATTAAACTGAGTAACGAAAGCAAAAAAACTTTCTTCCCCCATTGTCTTACGTTTTCCATTAAGCAATGTTATTAGTTAATATTTGGTTAATAATGTGTGATTTAAAGTTCTTCTTTTATTAGTCCTTAATTATATATAGCAGTCGTTGCTTTTCTTTTTGTGCTTTTCGCTGCTAAAACATTCTTGGGGCAAAATTAGTCTTTTATGGAAAACGTGTGTTTATTTAGTGTATCAAAAACTTGTTTAAAAGTACCAAATGTTATTTTTTGTTCAGATTTCAGCAAATTTTAGTCTGTTTTGTATAATCAATTATTAGTTGTTAACATAATTACCGAATAATCATAAAATATCCTCAAAAAAGGGGATTTTACACTGCGAATAGGTGGACTATTTGTGTATTGAAGTAAAATTCGCATTGTTTCTACTTTGTTATTTGATGATTTTAGCTGGGGAAAGTTTAATTATATGGTCGGTTTTGGACGCGGATTCAACAAGCAAGTGCAAATTTAGCTTATTCTCTTCATAAAACACTCTTTTGGTGTTGAAAATTTCAACTTGGCTCTTGG
>CAJOPE010000039.1 GCA_905236815.1 uncultured Prevotella sp.
ACAAAAACTTTTGGACATTCCTTCTCTTTCCTCTTGATTTTTAAGACTTTAAGGGCAAGCTATTTGCAAGTGGGAAACTTTAGTAACCATATACAGATGAGATGTTCTCGGCATCATCAGCGATGATGTGGTAAGCACCTGTCTTATTTGCCTTCCAGTCCTCCATCTGGTTTCCTGTGCAGTATTCGATAGAAGAACCATCAACATAGAAAGAAGTTGCAAGGTTCTCTGCCATCCAGTACTGAACACCGATCTTTACGATAGCATAAGTCTTCTTCTCGAGGAAGCGCTTGTCGTTGATCACATCAGCTTCGAGCGTTGCAGCAGTTGCATTTTCGATAGCTGTAGCTGTAACCTTGCCATTGTTGAAGTAGAAAGCTGTAGGAGCCTTAGTACCCTCTGTATAAGTACAAGTGTCCTGCTCAACATCCCATTCTACGATACCGCCATCGGCAGTGATACCCTTAGCGAGGTTAGCCTTTCCATCCTTGCCCATCGCATAGGCAACAATCATGCGCTTCTTAGCTGGTTTAATATACTCATAAGCGAGTTCGGCCACCTGAGTGCCCTCGCTCATTACCTTATATACCTGTGATGCCTTGAAATCGGAAGTAGCAGGAACGGCTACACTATAAGATGCGCCCTTCACAGCAGGCTCCTCCTGCTCGTAGGATACAACATTGATAGACTCGATATCCGATGTGGAATACTCAACAGTCTCACCATTTTTCAGAATCACCTTCAAGCCATACTGCTTCTGTGCCCATGCAGCGAAAGTGAAAGTTGATGCCAATATAAGAGTAAAGATTTTTTTCATTATTTCTTGATTTTAAATGTTTTTGTAGAAGTTTTGATGATATAAATTCCAGAAGGTAGGGAAGAGGTGTCCACTTTACCGCCCTTCCAAGCAGGGTTATTCACAATTACCCTACCGCTGATGTCGGCGATAACTAAACCCTTAGTGCTTCCTTTCTCGTCGATCGTCTCAATGGCAGTAACCTCATCGCCGAAAGTAATCGACAGAAGTGAAGACAAAGCAAATGTCTTTGTACTTCCTGCTTTCTCATTAAGGAGCAGGTTTTCGCCATCAAACTTCATGCTTTCCAACTTCTCAAGCTGAAAGCTCTGTGCTTTTTGTCCATCGTTGAATGTAACATTCAGCTGACTCTGAGCATAAAGACCCTGAGATGCTGCAACTACAAACAAAAATGACAAACCAATTTTCTTTTTGGCTCTCATAAATTAATATTGATTATAGTGTAATTTTAATTTTTTTTTTCTGCATACACGTATTCGTAATACGATGTTTAATTTAAAATACATAAATCTCTCTCTGGTTGCAAAATTACGCAAAAAATATAATTCTAGCAAAAAAAATCGATAAATGTATTAATTTAAAAGGAAATTAGTGGATAATGATTACAGATATTAAATAGAAGAGGTATTATCATAAAGATAATTAAGGTAGAGTATCAATCTGTATTTCGATATACCAAACATTAGGTATATACATTACCCCCAGAGTGGTATTTCCCCTACCGCATTTTTGCCGTACCTTTGCATTCGTAAAAATGAATAATTTATAAGAGAGACAATATATGCGAAAAATCGTTTTAAGTTTAGCTAGTATAACACTGTTATTCGCCCTTGCCACCAGTTTGGTGGCTTGTGGCGGAAAAAAGGATAAAAAGCAGAAGAATGGAGATGGACTCTCTGGCAATATTTCACTTTCGGGTGCTTTTGCTCTTTATCCATTGGCAGTGAAATGGGCGAATGATTTTAAGCAGCTTCATCCCGATGTTACCATCGATATTTCTGCAGGTGGTGCAGGTAAAGGCTTGACCGATGCCCTTTCGGATGTTGTCGATTTAGGTATGGTGAGCCGTGAGCTCGATCCTTCTGAATTGAAGCGAGGCGCTGTGGCTTTTGCTGTTGGCAAGGATGCAGTGGTTCCTACTATAAATGTAAAAAATCCGGTATTGAAAGACCTTTTCGCAAAAGGCGTAAAGCGCCAGACTTTTGTAGATTTGTGGATCACCGGTAATGCAAAGACCTGGGGACAGGTTGCAGGAAACAGCAGTAAGGTTGCCGTAAATGTTTATACTCGTTCTGATGCTTGTGGTGCTGGTGATACATGGGCCGACTATTTAGGCAAGAAGCAGGAAGATCTCCTGGGAACAGGCGTATTCGGCGACCCTGGCATCGCTTCCGTCGTACAGAATGATGAGAATGGTATAGGATACAACAACATCGGCTATGCCTATGATAGTCAGACAGGAAAGCTCAATCCTGGAATCACCATTCTTCCAATCGACGTAAACGAGAATGGAAAAATCGATGCCGACGAGAACTTCTATAGCAGTCGTTCAAAACTGGCAAAGGCCATTTCCGAAGGCAAATATCCTACACCACCAGCCCGCGACCTCTATCTTGTCGCACATGGCATTCCAAAGAATCCAATTGTGAAAGCCTTCTTGAAATACATCCTCACCAAAGGTCAGGCTGCCAATGAAGGACAAGGATATATTCGCATTGAAACCGCCAAGGCCGATGCAGGATTGAAGAAACTCAAGTAATTACGATAAATTGCACGAACTATGGAAATTAAATTTGCAAAATTCTTGAAAGTATTTCTCGAGGCAGTAGCATTCCTTGCTTTAGGATTAGGCTCAAGCCTCCTCTAAATAAGTAACTATGGATATACGTTTAGCAAAAGATACAATAGCCGCAAAGGTGATGGCCACCCTTACCATCGCCTCTCTGTTCTTAGTGATTGCAATGGGCGTCGGACTCTATCTCAAGTCGCGTCCCATTCTTCAGGAGGAGTCGCTTTGGACACTCCTCTCCTCATCCGAATGGAAACCGCTCCGAGGTCAGTTTGGCTTCTTCCCATTCTTGATGGGAACCCTTTGGGTAACGGTATTGGCAGTGGCTTTCGCTCTACCTATCTCCTTGCTCACAGCTATCTACCTCACGGAGTATTCCCGCAGTTTTGTGCGAAAATTCATTTATCCGCTGCTCGATATTCTGGCAGGTTTGCCATCCGTCATCTTTGGTGTTTGGGGCACCTTGCTCATTGTACCATTTGTGTCCGACAAAGTAGCTCCATGGATAGGCAGGTCGTCGAGCGGCTATACCATCCTGGCGGGTGCAATCGTTCTGGGTGTGATGATACTTCCCTTGCTGGTGAGTCTTTTCATCGAGCTTTTTTCCAATGTAGGCAAGGACGATCGTGAAGCCTCCCTCTCCCTGGGTGCCACCCGATGGCAGACCACCCGTCATGTGGTGCTTCGCAAAACCATCCCAGGCATTATTGCCGCAGTGGTACTGGCCTTGAGCCGTACTTTGGGCGAAACCATCGCCGTATTGATGGTCTGCGGAAATCTGGCCATCGTACCAGGCTCCATTCTCGATGCCTGCTATCCGATACCAGCGCTTATTGCCAATGCCTATGGCGAGATGATGTCAATGCCCCTCTACGAGTCGGCCCTGATGTTTGCCGCCTTCATCCTATTCTTTGTGGTATTGGTATTTAATTTATTCTCTCGTTTGGTTCTTAAAAAATTCAAGCAATGACCCGAAGTGTAATTTCCGAAAAAATAGCCAAGTCGCTGATGTATCTATCAGCCTTGTTCATTCTCTTTTTTGTAGTGAGTGTTATCTACACCATCTTCCGCCGCGGATTGCCGGTACTCTCATGGGAGATGATCACCACCATTCCTGGTGGAGGTTTCTATATAGGAGGCGAGGGTGGATTTCTCAATGCCATCATGGGTTCCCTCTACATTGTGGGAGGTTCCACCATTATCGGTCTGCTCATTTCCATTCCGGTGGTGTTCTATCTGAATGTCTATCTCAAACCCGATAGCAAGTTTGGCTCTGTAGCCCGCTTGTGCTATGATATGCTTTTTGGCATCCCATCCATCGTTTATGGCGCCTTTGGGTTCACCATCATGGTGGCAATGGGTTTGCGTGCATCCCTTCTGGGAGGTATCATCGTAGTAACCCTGCTCATCATCCCAATCTTCATCCGTTCAATGGATGAAGTGGCAAAGAGCATTCCAAAGGATTTGATGGAGGCAAGCTATTCCTTGGGCGCTACCCGATGGGAAACCATCGGCATTGTGGTTCGCCAGATAGCACCAGCTATTGCCACCGCCACCTTGCTCTCGATTGGTAGAGCGATTGGCGATGCAGCAGGTGTAATGTTTACTGCCGGCTTCTCCGATAGCATCCCAGATAGTCTCGATCGACCAGCTGCCACACTTCCACTGAGTGTTTTCTTTCAGTTGAGTGCTCCACAGCAAACCGTTCAGGATCGTGCCTATGCAGCAGCTGTGGTGCTAACGATCATCGTATTAATCCTGAGCCTTTCGGGCCGTTTCATTCTGAATAAATTCTCGAAGAATAAGATTTAGAAATATTTCTTGCTCTCACCGATATTGGCATTAACACCATTCGAAGATTTATCGACAGCCTGATTTCCATCTGAATCATCTGGCACTGGCGTGATCTTGGTTACTACCCCATCTTTTACTGTATAGATGTTGTCGTCGTCAAGCGTGTAGTCGCCATCAGGAGTATCCTTGGTCTTATCGCCTACTACAGGATAAACTATCACTGGCTGGGCTGCATCGCGCTCTACTGTGAGCTTATTTTCGATGTTGTTGACATCAGTGAAAGTCTTGGTGGCCTTGTCGGTTTTAGGCATTGGCTCAGAGCCATCGGTAACATTGATTGGCAGGTTTACAGTGGTGGTACCATCCACATTATCCCAACTATCTACTTCCACGCTGAACTTCACAATCGTTAGTCCAAGGTGGAGCACCAGATTATAAGCCTTTCCCATTTCCACAGCACTACCAAAGGTGATTTCCTTGGTGATGCTGTTCTTAACGCGTGATACATACTTCTGTAGATTAGGGTCGATGGTGTTCACATAATACACGATGTTCACCTTGAATTTAGGAGTTGTGGTAGGAATGAAGAGAATTGGCTTCTCCGAAGTTTCCGAAGCATATACATCCATCGCAGGAATCGCAACGCCATTTTCGCTGGCCGTTTGCACGCCGGTCTTATCCCAAACCCATGAGGTTCCGTTTGTTGAGAGCTTGCTATAAGGCTGCTCACCCGATACTTCGCCCGGGTCGAGGATATTCTGGTTGAGCTCATCCCCTCTGAGTGCGCAAGTAAAGGCGGTGGTTACATCCTCCAGTTCCCACACACCAGTAGCCAGGTTGAGTTTGCCCTGAATTTTTGGAGCGCCCTCAACACCGTCGGTGGTAATAGTTACAGACTCTACGCTTACCTTGGTCTTGTTTTTATCTGTGGAAAGTTCTCCACCATTAATATTACCTTTATTATCGTCAAGATCCAACTGCACTTTCAATCCCATCTTTGCGAGCGCATGCTTGAAGTTGAAACTCACTTTTCCATTAGTAGTCTGCTTGGTGAGGTTGGCATTTACCTTGCCCTTACCGTCAGTAAGAATCTCACCGGTATTATCGTCGGTTCTTTCTTCCCAAGAGCCTGCAATACTGCTTTCTGTCTTTGAGGTTCCCCACAACAAATCTACATTCTTTCCATCCGCAGCGAGCTTGTAGGAAAGTACAGGATCTACTTTATCCGTATTGTTTGGCAGACCGATGATGCCTGTTATACCTACAGCATCAGCATAAGGTGCATAGGCAAAGAAACTCACAAGACCCTTGTTCTCACCTGTGGCGCCAGCATTGTCGGCCAGAGCATTGTTGTTAGGCCAATACTTTATCGGTGCATAGCTCCATGTTGGAGTATCCTCATCCGTACCCTTCACTTGCTGATTATAGAAGAAATTTGAATAGAAGGCCTCTTGTCCTGCTGCATATCTTTCGCCCTCAGTATAATAGCCAAAGACACCAAAACCTTTCTTCTGGGCCAGACTACGCGAACTACTGATGTCGCCGATCGCAGTTGCCCTTGTTTGGGCATTCCGGCTCATATAAATATCAAAAGCAAGCGGTATAGACTGCTCAGCCTTATAAGAATCCTCCAGCTCGGTAGTATTGGTGCAGGCCGACAATATCAAGGTTCCAGCCATCAGCAACGCTCCAAGCAACTTTTTATTTGTTATTTTCATTGTTGTCATTTCTAAATATTCTCTTTGTTACTTTACAACCACCTTCTTTCCATTACGGATGAAGATGCCATGCTGTGGACGGTCCACGCGCTGTCCCTGGAGATTATACCAGTCTGATGATGGGTTATCGTTGATAGATGATGAATGCTCGCTGATGCCAGTGATTACATCCTCATCATTTGCGAATACCATCTGAATGCCCTTGGCACCTGCTGATGTACGTGTGTACTTCTTTGATGGCATGCTCATGATGGCCTTGCCGGCATGGAGGAGGACTTCTTCACCATCGCCTGAAGCTATTAGCATCTTGAATACACCGCTGACAAGCACGAAGTTGATATGATCGTTGTCTGTTGTATCGTCGAACGAATTCTTTAGCGCCTTGACAGGCTGCATGAAGTCCTTGCCATCGAGAGTTGTATATGCCTTCAGCCAGTTCTCATTCTCCTTTGCTTCTGTAGGTGTCAGTTTCTCTTCAGTATCTTTGCCGTCTTTGTCTTTTTTAAGGAATTTCTGTTCAATAGTCTTTCCGTTATCAGAGAAACCTGTTGAAGCGAGATTGAAGGTGACAAGATATTCATCAGTAATGTTATTATTCCCATCTCTCACTGATGTCGCTGTACTTGTAATCATGACAGGAATATTTGCAGGGATAATATCAGCATTATCACTGACAGTAACTTTGCCTTCCTCATCCTTAACGATCTTACCTTCCTCGTTTTTTACAGCACCAATTCGGCTCATGACAACCTTATCGTACTCTTCGTTGTCTTTCTTGATAAAGCTACCACCCACATAATATGCCTTCAAGGTAGCATTAATGTCGAAATCGAATGATGTTACGTCATAATAATGAATATCGCTACCTTTGGTAATAATATTATATTGCCCCTGTGAGGTCCTTGTTTTTGCAACCATACGCTCAACCTTCTCAGGCTTGCAAGCATATGGCAACCAGAAACTTTGTTTGGCAACCTTATTGCCTTCTTCATCTATTACATCAACATCTTCGTCATTACTATTCTTAAATGTCTTACTAGCCTTCATGGTGATATAAGGCTTCACATGATTGCCTTCCACAGCATAAGCAATATTGTAACCGTCTTTGAGTGTGCTACCAGACCATGTTCCAGTCTTATCATTTGCAGTCTCATCATAGTGCAAGAAGTGCGAAATGGATTTCTGTGGGATGCGAATCTCGTAGCCATGATTACTGACTCCACTCCACAGTGATTGATAGCCTAATAGTTCTGGACGTTCGCAATCTTCATCAAAGGTGTAGATGATTGGATTATATTCATCTTTGCCATCAGCATTTGGAGATGAATGCAGATTAGCACCTGCAAGTGCCCATGCACCAATATACTTCATATTCTTGTGGATATGAATGTCTTCCATTCTATGTCCGTAGAATGCGTTCTGGTCTAATCTTGTAAGAGTCAGTGGAAAACCGATTTGATAGTCGTTTTTCTCCTTATCCCAATATTTTACCTGATAGGCAGAAGCAAAACCTGCAATATGTATCGATTTTGAAGCAATGTACATATCGCCGAAGTCATCAAAGCTTCTGCCAAATCCATTGAATCCGACCTCATCAAGATTTGATGGAAGTATGATCTCTGTGGCAGCATAATTACGGAAACAATAGTCAGGAATATATGTGAGACCAGGATTATCCAATTCAAGTGTTTCCACCATATAGCAGCCATCAAACATAGCTTGTGCAAGGGTGCATTCTACACCCTCAACATGTGAATTGATCTTGATTTCTTTGAGCTTCCTGAACAAGCGGCCATCTGGATAGAGGTAATTACCATCCTCATCAGTCATATCCAGTTTTGAACAATCGAATTTCTCGAAGTCCTCTACGATGAATGACTCCAGATTCTCAACAGCAGGAGAATCACCTGGTGTTGTCTTGAGGAAGCCATTACCTGTTAATGTAACCTTTCCACCATTAATATATATAGACTTTGGATCAGATTCTGCAAAGTTAAGCCAAACATTGCTGTTGAGTGACTGGAATTCTGCACCTGCCATTTCTGGCAAGATGATAGTTGGAGCTTCTGTAACTTTATCAAGTGTGAGAGCGTTTGTAATTGTTACACCTGATATATCCTGATCATTATTTGCATCTCCCCATCCTGTTAGAGTGAGGCTTTTTATAGATACGTTTTCGTTTGTACCGTAGAAGAATACAGTTGTGGCTGTGAGATTTTCTACATTGAGATTGGAAATATAGAACTCATTGTCGTAGTCTTCAGGGATAACAACCTTTTTAAGAGCTGTGAAACCGTCAAAATCAAGGGTGATACCGTCTTCGTCTTCAAAATCACCTACACCTGTCCAACCATCATAGCTTGTGATTTCCTTCCAATAACTTTTATTACTAAGTGATTTAACAGCAGCCTCCACCTGTTCAAAAGATGGGAAAACAAGCTCGGTAATTGTTTTGTCTGTAGTTAGCGAGAAGGAATTAAAGGATAATCCACCTTCATAATTGTCAAATCCAAACTCATTGCCTTTGCCATCCGTGATGGTGAAGAATACATCACTGTCGTCAAACTCATTATCCTCATCATCGGGTGTAACTCCTTCGCTATCCTTTATACTCCCCTCAACAAGTGTGAACGTCGTTTGTCCCCACACCACATTTGGCATGCCCAACAACAGACACGCCATTATTATAATATATCCTACTACTTGTTTCATTTTCTGAAATTAATTATTTTATGTGCAAGTCACAGGGTAGGATAGAAATCCTGATTGTGAAATGACGAATGTTTATATACAATGCTTTTTGTTTAATGCATCTCGTTAGAGATGTAAAAATTGTTCGTTTTATGTATTTAATGCCAATATAAGTTCTTATTGATAACCTTGCCAAAAATAGAAAAAAACAAACTAGTTGCAAGGTTATATCCAAGTATTTATTGGTTTGATAGAAAAATTTTCTACTTATATTACAAATATTCTGCATTTTCTATCACAGAAGAGCAAAATAGACCGCTAGATAAGTTGTAATTGTTTAATAATTAGGTAATAATAAGATTTTACAAATTTAACAAAACAGAATTAAACTGTCAAGCGCGGATTCAACAAGCAAGTGCAAATTTAGCTTATTCTCTTCATAAAACACTCTTTTGGTGTTGAAAATTTCAACTTGGCTCTTGG